>JBILLI010000031.1:0-23323 GCA_044376155.1 Polyangiales bacterium | reverse complement strand
TGCGCGAAGGGCTCGACCTCGGCACGCCCGAAGGACCCGAGGTGGGCCTCGACCCCGGGGAGGTCCGCGCCGTGCGTCAGCGCTTCGACGCGGGCAAGAACTACACGCGCCAGTGGGCCCTCACCGTGCTCGCCCGCTGGGCCCGCCGCGAGCGCATGGGCACATCGCACCTACGCGGCTGAATCTTCGCGCGCGCCCGCGCACCTCAAACCCCGTCGTTGATGCGCGTCGGACCTTGCTGACGCGCGCCATGTGGACTAGCAACGGCCCGCGCCGCGCGCGCGACCGGGAGAGAGCGATGCAGCAGGTTGTCCAGGAGGTCCGCTCAGGGCGGACGACGGTGCGGGAGATTCCCGACCCCGTCGCAGGTGCAGGGCAGGTGGTCGTGGCGACGGCGGCGTCGCTGGTGTCTGCGGGCACCGAGCGATACGTCGTTGAGCTCGCGCGAAAGTCCCTCATCGGCAAGGCCCGCGAGCGCCCCGACCACGTGCGCCGCGTGCTGCAGAAGGTGAAGCAGGAGGGCCTGCTGATGACCGCGCAGCAGGTGCAGGCCAAGCTCGACGAGCCCATGCCCCTCGGGTACTCCAGCGCCGGCGTGGTGCTCGAGTGCGGCCGCGGCGTGCAGGAGTTCAAGCCCGGCGACCGCGTCGCCACCGCGGGGCCCCACGCGGGCATCGTGAGCATCGGGCGAAACCTCTGCGCGAAGATCCCCGACGAGGTCTCCTTCGAGCAGGCCGCGTACACGTCCGTCGCGTCCATCGCCCTGGAGGGCGTGCGCCTCGCCCGCGCCACCCTCGGCGAGCGCGTGCTGGTCATCGGCCTCGGGCTCATCGGGCAGATCGCCGTCGCGCTGCTCAAGGCCCAGGGCTGCAGGGTCTTCGGCACCGACGTCGACCCCGCGAAGCTCGAGCTCGCGAAGCAGTTCGGCGCCGACGCGGTGGGCATCGGCTCGCCCCGCGACGCGGTGAAGAACTTCGCCGGGCCCCACGGCGTCGACGCGGTGGTGATCACCGCCGCCACGCCCTCCAACGAGCCCATCGAGTTCGCCGCCGACGTCGCCCGGGTCAAGGGACGCGTCGTGCTCGTGGGCGTCGTGGGGCTCAACCTCCCCCGCGCGCCCTTCTTCTTGAAGGAGCTCGAGTTCACCGTCTCGTCGTCCCTCGGCCCCGGCCGCATGGACCCGCAGTACGAAGACAAGGGCGTCGACTATCCCTTCGGCCAGGTGCGCTGGACCGCGCAGCGCAACATGGAGGCCGTGCTCGACATGATCGCCATGGGGCGCCTCCCCGTCGAGAAGCTCACCTCGCACCACTTCCCCATCGCCCGCGCCGCCGAGGTCTACGACCTCATCACCCAGGGCGCCCCCGTGCTCGGCGCGATCATCGAGTACCCCGACGCCCCCGCGGCCCGCACCCGTCGGCTCGACCTCAAGGTGCCCCGGCGCACCCGCAGCGGTGACCTCGGCGTGAGCCTCGTGGGCGCCGGCAACTACGCCCGGCTCATCATGATGCCCGCCCTCGCCAAGGTCGGCGGCATCGGCTGGCGCGGCCTCGCCACGGCCCGCGGGATGAACGCCGAGCACAGCGGCCGGCGCATGGAGTTCGCCTTCGCCACCACCGAGGTCGACGAGCTCCTGCGCGACCCCGACACGCACGCGGTCTTCGTCGCCACGCGGCACGACCTGCACGCCGACCTCGTGGTGCGCTGCCTGCGCGCGGGCAAGCACGTCTTCGTCGAGAAGCCGCTGTGCCTCACCCTCGGCGAGCTCGCGCAGATCGAAGACGCCGTGACCTCCCTCGGCGACCGCTGCCCGCTGTTGATGGTCGGGCTCAACCGCCGCTTCGCGCCCGCGACCCAGAAGGTGCGGGAATTCTTTCGCGGCGTGAGCCCGCGCACCGTGAGCTTTCGCTTCGCGTCGGGGTACATCCCCGGCGGCGCGTGGCCGCAGGACGAGGACATCGGCGGCGGCCGCATCGTGGGCGAGGCGTGCCACGCCATCGACACCTGCGTCGCCATCACGGGCTCTCCGCCGGTGCGCGTCTTCGCCGAGAGCATCGGCATGGCCAAGGGGCTCGAGACCACCGACGACCAGGTGTTCATCACCGTGCGCCACGAAGACGGCTCGGTGTCGAACGTGTCGTACCAGGCCGGCGGCGACCGCGCGGCGCCCACCGAGCGCGTCGAGGTCTTCGGCGGCGGCCGCACGGCCTTCATCGACGAGTGGGACCTCGTGAGCACGTGGCGCAGCGAGCGGCTCACCGAGCACCGCACGGGCAAGGACCGCGGGAACGCCGCGGGCTTTCGCGCGTTCATCGAGGCCGCCCGGGGCGGCGGGTCGTGGCCCATCCCGTGGGCCGAGATCCGCGGCACCGCGCTGGCGTCGATCCTCGCGGTGCGCTCGCTGCGCGAGGGCATCCCCCTCGACCTGCGCGCCGACCACGCCCCCGACGCCGCGGGTGACGCCGAGTAACCCCGGCGCACCCACCACCACCACGCCATGTGCGGAATCGCCGGGATCTTTCACTACGCCGACGCGACCGCGAAGGTCGACCGGCGCGCGCTCGTGCGCATGACGCGCGCCCTCGCCCACCGCGGCCCTGACGCCGAAGGCATTCACGTCGACGGCAACCTGGGCCTCGGGCACCGACGGCTGTCCATCGTCGACCTCACGCCCACGGGCGCGCAGCCCATGCTCCTCGACGGCGGCGCGCACGCCCTGAGCTACAACGGCGAACTCTACAACCACCGGGAGTTTCGCGCGCAGCTCGAGTCGCGCGGCGAGGTCTTTCGCGGCACCAGCGACACCGAGACCCTGCTGCGCCTCCTCGCCGCCCGCGGCACCGCCTGCCTCGACGCCCTCGCCGGCATCTTCGCCTTCGCGTGGTGGGACCGCGCGACCCGCACCCTCACCCTCGTGCGCGACCCCATGGGGGTGAAGCAGCTCTACGTCCACGACGACGGCAAGCGCGTGGCCTTCGCGAGTGAGATCAAGGCGCTGCTCACGCTCCCCGACGTGCCGCGCAGCCTCGACGGCGAGGCCCTCAACCAGTACCTGCACTTTCACACCCCCCTCTTCGAGCGAACCTTTCTGCGCGACGTGAAGGTGCTCAAGGCGGGCGAGTTCGCGCGCTACTCCGCGGGCGGACAGTCCCGTCGAACGTACTGGGCGGTGGACAACTTTCGACCCCGCGGCGGCACCCCCGAGGCCAACGTCGAGGCGCTCTCCCACGAGCTGTCGCGTGTGGTGGGCGAGCAGCTCATGAGCGACGTGCCCGTGGGGGCCTTCTTCTCGGGCGGCATCGACTCCACCGCGGTCGCGGCCTACGCCGTGCGCGCGGGGGTGCGCCCGCGTTGCTTCGGGGTGCACTTCACGGGTCAGGGCGTCATCGACGAGCGGCCCTTTCAGGAGTCCGCCGCGAAGGCCCTGGGGCTCGACCTGGAGCTCATCACCCTCACGGGCGAGACCTTTCCCGACGACATGTCCCGGCTGCTCTGGTCGCAGGACCAGCCCGTCATCGGCGCGGCCATGATCCCCATGGACGCGGTCGCGGGCCTCGCGGCGACGAAGGTGAAGGTCTGCGTCGGCGGGCAGGCGGCGGATGAGGTCTTCGGCGGCTACGCCCGCTACGCCCTCACCCACCCCTTTCGCGTGGCCTCCCAGTGGGCGCAGGCCCCCGTGCGCAAGGCCCTGGCGCGCAAGGGTTCCCGCGCACCCGCGGGCGACGACGCCCCGGGCGCCGTGGGCGGCAACGTGTGGAAGCAGTTCGCCGAGCGCCGCACCCTCTGGCGCCTCGCGCACAACCTCCAGCAGAACCTCACGGGCCTCGGCGACTGGCAGGACCGCTACTTTCACCACTTCGCCAAGGTCCCCGAGGCGATGTGGACCGACCTCCTCGACGCCCCCGAGCTGGTCTCCCGCGAGCGCTGCCGCGCGCTGTTTCGCAGCACCCTCGCGAAGAGCCCGGCGAGTGACCCCGCCGACAAGGTGATGCACTGGGACGCGCAGACCTACCTCACCGGGCTCTTTCAGCAGGACGACCGCATGAGCATGGCGCACTCCCTGGAGTCGCGCGTGCCCATGGCCGACCCACGCCTCGTGCGCTTCGCGTTCCAATCGGGCTTCGGGCTGAAGTTCCGCGATGGCGCGTCGAAGTGGATCCTGCGGCGCGCCGTGGCCGACGTGATCCCCGAGCGGGTGCTCAACCGCCGCAAGGTGGGCTTCGACACCCCCGCCGAGCGCTGGATGCGCGGCGCCCACGCGGGGTGGGTGCGCGACACCCTCACGGGCGGACGCGCCCGCGCCCGCGGGCTCTGGGACACGAAGCGCCTCGGGCAGCTCCTCGGCGAGACGGACCATCCCCTGTGGTTCGACGCGGTGTGGAAGTGCCTCTGCGTCGAGACCTGGGCCCGGCAGGTGCTCGACGGCGACGGCGACCGCGCGCACCCGGTGTCTGACGTCGAGGTCCCCGCATGAGCCTCCGCGACGCCGCGCAGGAACTCAAGGAACTCGGCCCCTGGCGATCGCTCTACCGCGTGGGCCGGGAGCTCCGACAGCGCAGCGGCCTCGCCACCCGCACCCCCGACGCGCCCGCGCACCCCGCGCCCGACCGGGATTTTCTCTCCGAACTCCCCTTCGCCCCCGCCCCCGCGGTCATCGCCGCGATGCGCCCGCACCTCGACGACGCAGCCCGCGCCCGCGTGCTGCACCTCGCGCACGAGTCCCTCGAGGGCCGCATCCTGTGCTTCGGCCGATGGATGGGCGACTACGGCGCACCCATCGACTGGCACCGCAACCCCGTGAGCGGCGCGCGCTGGCCCGACGACGTGCACTGCGCGATGGCGCTGGGTTCCCCGGGTGACCTCGGCGACGTGAAGCTCGCGTGGGAGGCCTCGCGCTTCCCCCAGGCGTTCCACCTCGCGCGTGCGGCGGCGATGTTCCCCGAAGAGGCCCCCGCGCTCTTCGCGGGCTTCACCGCGATGGTTCGTGCGTTCCTCGACGCGTCGCCCTACCCCCTCGGGATCCACTGGGCCTCGACCCAGGAGTGCGCGATTCGCCTCGCGGCCTGGCTCTTCGCGACCCGCGCCTTCGCCGACCTCGGCCACCGCGACCCCGCCCACGAGCGCGCGCTCACGGCCTACGCGCGGGTCTGCGGCCATCACCTCCGCCACGAGATCAGCTACGCGCAGCACGCGGTCTACAACAACCACCTGCTCTCCGAGGCGCTCGGGCTCTGCATCTCCGCGTGGCTCTGCCCCGACGACCCGGCCGCCGCGGGGTGGCACGCGCTCGGCCTCGAGATCTTCACCGCGCAGTGTGACGCGCAGGTCTTCGAAGACGGCGCGTACATCAACCAGGCGCACAACTACCATCGCACCATCGCGCAGGAGCTCTTGTTCGCCTCGCGCTGGCACCGCAGTGTCTTTGGCGCCGACGAGCCCGCGGCCTGGCGGTGGGCCCTCGAGCGCTCGCTGACCTTCCTCGTCGCGCACCAGAACCCGGCCGACGGGCGGCTGCCGAACTTCGGTGCCAACGACGGGTCCATGCCCAGGCCCTTGTCGTGCTGTGACTTCAGCGATTTTCGCCCGACGCTGCAGGCCCTCTCGCTGCACCTCCGGGGCGTACGGCTCTACCCGCCCGGCCCGTGGGACGAAGAGGCCGCGTGGCTGCTCGGGGCCGACGCCCTCGACGCGCCGCTGCGGCCTCCCCTGCACCGCAGCGCGAGCTTCGCCGCCACGGGCTACCACGTGCTGCGCGGCGAGGACCGCGGGAGCTTCGCGTGCTTCCGCTGCGGCAGCGTGCGCGAGCGCTTCGGGCAGATCGACATGCTCCACGTCGACCTCTGGTGGCGCGGGCACAACGTGCTCGTCGACGGCGGCACCTGGCAGTACAGCGGCCCGCCCGCGTGGCACGCGCACTTCTTCGGCACCGCAAGCCACAACGCGGTCACGGTCGACGGCCGTGACCAGATGCTGCACTTCCGCCGCTTCAAGTTCCTCTATTGGACCGAGGCGACGCTGCACACCTTCGTCGACCGCCCGGGAATCTCCCTCGCGGTGGGGGAGCACCGGGGATACGCCCGTCACCCGGGCGGGGTGATCCATCGACGCTCGGTGCTGCGGGTCGGTGACGGCCTCTGGATCATCGCCGACTGCCTCCTCGGCGTGGGCCGCCACGACGCGCGGCTGCACTGGCTCTGCGGCGAGTTCGAGGTCACCGCGAGCGACGACGGCGCGACGCTGCACACCCCCGCAGGCGCGCTCTCGCTCACGGTGCTCGATGCCTACGGCACCCCCGTCGCGCTCGATCACGCCCGGGGCCACGAAGACCCGCCCCGCGGATGGCTCTCGCGGTACTACGGCGACAAGGTTCCCGTGACCTCCCTCGCCCACACCACCCCCGCCTCGCCGCTGCCGTGGACCCGCGTCACCGTGGTCTCCGACGCGCCCGCGGAGACGTCCGTGAACGCCGAGCGGTGGGCGGTCCACACACCCACAGCGACGGCGCGGTTCACCCTCCGCGACGGCGTGATCACCCTGGAGCACGGCACGTGAAGCAGACGGGATGGCGCCTCGCCGTGAAGCGCGGGATCGATCGCAGCGCCGCCGCCGTGGGCCTGCTGGTCACTGCCCCGGTGATGGCCGCCACCGCGGTGGCCGTGCGGGCATCCATGGGGTCCCCGGTGTTGTTCCGGCAGAAGCGCCCGGGGCTGCGGGGAGAGATCTTCGAGGTGGTGAAGTTCCGCACGATGCGCGACGCGAACGGCCCCGACGGTCGACCGCTGCCCGACGAGAAGCGCCTCACCCGCGTGGGGAACTTCCTGCGACAGACCAGTCTTGATGAGCTCCCGCAGCTCTGGAACGTGCTGCGCGGAGACATCTCCCTGGTGGGCCCGCGGCCGCTGCTGGTGCGCTACCTCGCGCGGTACTCCTCCGAGGAGATGCGCCGACACGACGTGCTCCCGGGCATCACGGGCTGGGCGCAGGTCAACGGTCGCAACGCCGTCACCTGGGACGAGCGCTTTCGCGACGACCTCTGGTACGTCGATCACTGGTCCCTGGCGCTCGACGCGAAGATCCTCGCGATGACCGCGCTGAAGGTGCTCCGCCGCGACGGCATCTCGCGCGAGGGCCACGTCACGATGCCCGAGTTCATGGGCCACGAAGGAGCCTTGGCATGAGCGCAGAGGTCGTGTTCGTCGCGGGCGCGCGCCCGAACTTCATGAAGGTCGCCCCGATGCTCCGCGCGGCCACGGCCCTCGGGGTCCCCTTCGCCCGGCGCCTCGTGCACACCGGGCAGCACTACGACGAGGCCATGAGCGGGGTCTTCTTCGACGAGCTCGGCATCCCCGCGCCCGACGCCCACCTCAACGTCGGCAGCGGCTCCCACGGCGCGCAGACCGCCCGGGTGCTGGAGGGCTTCGAGACCTGGCTGCTCTCGCGGGGGAGCGCCGTGCGCGGCGTGGTCGTGGTGGGCGACGTGAACTCCACCATGGCCTGCACCATCGCGGCGGCGAAGCTGAACATCCCCGTGGCCCACGTCGAAGCCGGGCTGCGCAGCTTCGACCGCGGGATGCCCGAGGAGATCAACCGCATGGTCACCGACAGCATCGCCGACCTGCTGCTGCCGAGCGAGCCCGCCGGGGTCGAGAACCTCGCGCGGGAAGGGGTTGATCCCGCGCGGGTGGTCTACGTGGGCAACACCATGATCGACACCCTCGCCCAACAGCTCCCCGCCGCGCGTGCGCTCGATGTGCCTGCGGCGCAAGGGCTCGTGCGCGGCGAGTACGTGCTGGTGACCCTGCACCGGCCGTCGAACGTCGACGACCCTGCGCGCCTCGGCGCCCTGGTCGACCTGCTGCGCCGCGTGGCCGCGCGCATCCCGGTGGTCTTCCCCGCGCACCCGCGCACCCGGGCGCGGCTGGAGTCGTCGGGGCTCCTCGGCGCGCTGCGGCAGGACGGGCGCGTGAAGCTCCTGGAGCCGCTGGCGTATCGTCAGAACCTGGGGCTCATGGCCGACGCGAAGCTCGTGCTCACCGACAGCGGCGGGATCCAAGAGGAGACCACCTATCTCGGTGTGCCCTGCCTCACCCTGCGCGCGAACACCGAGCGGCCCATCACCGTCGAGCGGGGCACGAACACCCTGGTCGGTGACGACCTCGCGCTCGCCGAGCGCCTGGTGAATGACGTGCTCGCGGGGCGCTACAAAGCCGGGTCGAGCATCGAAGGCTGGGACGGACGGGCGGCGGAGCGGGTGATGGCGACCCTGGTGGAGCGATGGGGATGAAGCGTCTGTACCTCTCGGTGCCCCACATGGGCGAGAACGAGGAGCGCTACGTCTCCGAGGCGTTCCGCTCGAATTGGATGTCCACGGTGGGGCCCAACCTCGACGCGTTCGAGGCCGCGTTCACCGCGCGCGTCGGCGCCCCCTGCGTGGCCCTGGGCTCGGGCACGGCGGCGATTCACCTCGCGCTGCGCCTCGCGGGCGTGTCGCCCGGCGATGAGGTCATCGTGCCCTCGCTGACCTTCATCGCCAGCGTGAACCCCGTCCGTTGGCTCGGCGGCCAACCCGTGTTCATCGACTCCGACCGCGAGAGTTGGAACCTCGACCCCCAGCGCCTCGACGACCACCTGCGCCAACGCGCCGAGCGCGGTCGGGCGATGCCCCGGGTGGTGATGCCCGTGCATCTCTATGGGCAGACCGCCGACATGGACCCGATCCTTGAGATCTGCGCCCGCTATGACATCACGGTGGTCGAAGACGCCGCCGAGGCTGTGGGCGGCACGTACAAGAGTCGCCCCGCGGGCACCCTCGCGCCCATCGGCGCGTACAGCTTCAACGGCAACAAGATCATCACCACCACAGGCGGGGGCATGCTCACGGCGCACAACCCCGCGGCGGTCGAGAAGGCCCGCTTCTGGTCGCAGCAGGCGCGCGACCCGGGCATCGCCTACGAGCACACCGACACGGGCTACAACTACCGTCTCTCGAACGTGCTCGCGGGCATCGGGCGGGGGCAGCTTGAGGTGCTCGACCAGCGCGTGGCGCGTCGGCGCGAGGTGGCCTTCGCCTACCGCGACGCCTTCGCCGACCTCGCGGGAATCTCCCTCATGCCCCAGGCGCCGTGGGGCCTGCACACCAACTGGCTCTCGGTGTTCGTGGTCGACGAGGAGGTCACCGGGGTGAGCCGCGACGCGCTCATCGCGGCCCTCGCGGCGGAGAACATCGAGTCGCGCCCGGTGTGGAAGCCCATGCACATCCAGCCCGTGTTCCGCGACGTAGAGTGTGTGGGCGGCGAGGTCGCCGAGGACCTCTTCCGCCGGGGCATCTGCCTCCCTTCGAGCTCGAGCCTCACCGCCGAGGACCAGCAGCGCGTGATCACCGTCGTGCGCCGCGTCCTCACCGCCGCCACGGTGTGAACCCATGAGCCCCCCTGCCTCTGACATCCCCCGCTCGCTCCCTTCGCTGGTGTTCTCCTACCGACGCCTCCTGGTCATCGGCGTGCACCTCGCCCTGTGGGCCGCGGCCTTCGTGGGGGCCTTCCTCCTGCGCTTCGACCTCAACATCCCCCGCGACTACTGGCACCTCATGGGGATCTGGCTGCCGGTCCTCCTGGCCATCCGCACGGTCACGTATTTCTCCTTCGGGCTGTTTCACGGCCTCTGGCGCTACACCGGCCTGCGCGACCTGATCTCCCTGCTCAAGGCCGCGGGCACCAGCACCGCGGCCTTCGTGCTCTGGGTGCACTTCATCGGGCCGCAGGGCTTTCCGCGCTCGGTCTACGCCATCGACTTCCTGCTCTCGATCTTCGCGGTGGGCGGGCTGCGCATGAGCATCCGCACGTTCCGCGAGATGACCCGGCACATCGCCAGCGCCTCGGACGAGGGCGAGCGGCGCAAGTTGCTCATCGTCGGCGCGGGCGACGCCGGCGAGATGCTGATGCGCGAGATCGGCAAGAACCACGCGGGGCGCTACGAGGTCGTGGGCTTCGTCGACGACGACCCCAAGAAGCAGCGTGAGCTGATCCACGGCGCGCCGGTGCTCGGGCCGCTCGACGCGGTCGCCGAGATCGTGAAGCGCGAGGCCGTCGAGGAGGTCATCGTCGCGATCCCCTCGGCGAAGGGCCGCGACATGCGCCGCATCGTGGAGGTGTGCCGCACCTCGGGCGCGCGCATCCGCACGATCCCGGGCATGGACCACCTCATCGAGGGCCGCGTGCAGATCTCGCAGATCCGCAACGTGGCCATCGAAGACCTCCTGGGACGCGAGCCCGTGCAGCTCGACACGCAGCTCATCGCCGAGCACCTCAACGGCCGCGTGGTGATGGTCACCGGCGCGGGCGGCTCCATCGGCGCCGAGCTCTGCCGTCAGGTCGCGCGCTTCGGCCCCGCGCGCCTCGTGCTGGTCGAGCAGGCCGAGAACGCGCTCTTTCAGATCCACCGGGAGCTCCAGAACGCCACGCGCAACGTGTCGCTGGTGCCGGTCATCGCCGACATCTGCGACTCCCGCCGCATGGAGCGGGTGTTCGCCGAGCACAAGCCCACCGCGGTCTTCCACGCCGCCGCGCACAAGCACGTGCCGATGATGGAGTGGAACCCCGGAGAGGCGATCAAGAACAACGCCTTCGGCACGAAGAAGCTCGCCGACCTCTCCGATCGCTACGGCGTGCGCGAGTTCGTGATGATCTCCACCGACAAGGCCGTGAACCCCACGTCGATCATGGGGGTCTCCAAGCGCGTCGCGGAGATCTACTGCCAGGCCCTCTCGCAGCGCAGCAAGACCCGCTTCATCACTGTGCGCTTCGGCAACGTGCTTGGCTCCAACGGCTCCGTGGTGCCGATCTTTCAAGAGCAGATCGCCCACGGCGGCCCCGTCACGGTCACGCACCCGGAGATGAAGCGGTACTTCATGACCATCCCCGAGGCGTGCCAGCTCGTGATGCAGGCCGGCGCCATGGGCACGGGCGGGGAGATCTTCGTGCTCGACATGGGCGAGCCCGTGAAGATCGTCGACCTCGCGCGTGACCTCATCACCCTCTCGGGCTTGCGCCCCGGCGAGGACATCGAGGTCCAGTTCACCGGCATCCGCCCCGGCGAGAAGCTCTTCGAGGAGCTCGCCGCCGACGAGGAGCGCGCCGACAAGACCCGCCACCCCAAGATCTTCGTCGGTCGCTTTCGCCCCTACGAGTGGGACGCCGTCGAGGAGGGCATGGTGGCCCTCCACGAGCACAGCGAGGGCCGCGACGACGCCCTCATCCGCACAGCCTTCGCGCGCCTCGTGCCCGAGTACCGCCCGACGATCATCCCGGGCGGCGCCGGCGCCCCGGGCGGTGCCCGAGAGCGGGCGAACACGGGCTCGGGCAACGTCATCGCCCTCAAGCGATAGCGCGACCCCGCCCGCTCAGTACGGGCTCGGGCGCAACCCGTCCACCGCGGGCAGCGCGGGCAATCCGCCGTCTCGCGCAGGGGAGGTGGCGACCCTCCGTCGACGCCCCGGTGTCGCGCGAAGCTCCTGCGGCGCAGAGGCTTCGGCATCGAACGCCCCCGCGTCGCGCGACGCGACTTCGACCTCGGCACCGATCACGGCGGGAGCGGGCGTCGGGCGGACCACGGGTGGCGGCAGAACGTGCGCGAGGTCCGGCGGAGGGCTCCCCGCCACCGGCGCGCGAGCGCGCGCGACCCCGAGGCCCACGGCCAGCAGGGCGAACGCGGCGAGGGCGACGCGAGGCCAGCGCGCGGCCGCGGGCGCGCCGTCGAGGGCGGCGAGCAGCGCCGCGGCGTCGGGGAAGCGCTGCTCCGGACGCTTCGCGAGGAGCCGTCGCACGAGCCGGTCGAGCGCGGGGCTCACCCGCACACGCGCCGACGGCGCGGGAACCGGCGCGTGGGCGTGCTGGTAGAGCACCTCCACGGCGGTGCGCCCGCTGAAGGGAAGCGCGCCGGTGAGGGCCTCGAAGGCGATGCAGCCGAGGGCGTAGAGGTCCACGCGGTGGTCGGGGGTGATGTCGGGGTCGGCGGTCTCGGGGGCCATGTAGTGCGGCGTGCCGAGGAGCACGTCGCGCGCGGTCATCGTCGACACCGCGGGGTCGGCGGCGACCTTCGAGATCCCGAAATCCACCACCTTCGCGCGGGCCCGGCCGTCTCGCCGCACCAGGATCACGTTCTCGCTCTTGAGGTCCCGGTGCACGATGCCCTTGGCGTGGGCGTCGCGGAGCGCCGCGGCGACGTCACGCAGCAGGTCCCGCACCTCCCCCTCGGGCATCGCGCCGCGCTTCAGCCGCGCGCGCAGGTCCTCGCCGTCGAGGAGCTCCATCACCATCCAAGCCTCTCCGCTGGACTCGCGCCCGAAGTCGATCACCTCGGCGATGTGCGGCGAGCCGATGGCCGCGGCGGCGCGGGCCTCGCGCTCAAAGCGCACCAGCGCGTCTTCGCTGCGCGCGAACTCGGGGCGCAGGACCTTCACCGCCACCGCGCGCCGGAGGGTCACGTGCCGCGCCTCATAGACGATGCCCATGCCGCCGCGACCGATCTCGCGCAGCAGCTCGAAGCGCCCGCCGAGCACACGCCCAGACCAGTCCTCGTTCGCCGGGCTCGAACCGGTCGAGCCGGGTGAGACGCGCACCGTGGAGATGCGCCCGATGTCCGCGGCGCCGTCCTCTGCGCTCATGGGCTCACAGGTAGAGGCTGACCGAGAAACCCAGGGAGCTCAAGAGCGACTCCGAGCGCGAGAGATCAAGGTTGAGCCACGAGAAGCGCGCGAACAGCCCCACGCCGATGTACGGGTGCAGCACCACGTCGGCCCGCACCGTGCCGCCGGCGATGAGCTCGCTCGCCGAGGTCCCCTCGGGGCAGGCCTGGTCGCAGTCGAGCAACGCGCCCGCGTGCAGAAAGAGCCCGATGTCGATGTCGTCCGCGGCGTAGACCCAGCCGAGCTCCCCCAGCACCATCAGCGGCGAGCCCGCGTCCTCGATGCGCAGCACATGCATCTGCACCGCGACGATGCGCCGGACGAAGAGCGTGAGGTCGACCCCGTTGGCGAAGCGCAGCGACTGGCGCGGCCACGCCAGCCCGAAGGTCGCCGCCGCGCGCCCGCTGAACCAGCCGAGAAAGCCCCGCTGCCGCCGCGCGAGGATGCGCTCGTCCTGGGTCGGCCCCGCGGGCGCGGCGGGGGGCGGCGCGGGGGTCGGCGACGGCGCGAGCTCGGCCTCGAGGCGCACGGTGACATCCTGCGGTGTCGCCGGCGCGACCTCCACGCGCTGCACGCGCTCGCGGTGCCCCACGCGACGCAGCAGCAGCACGTGCGCCCCGGGTCGAAGGCGCACCCGCAAGGGGGTCACCCCCGTGGGCGCGGGGTCGGCGTCGACGGTAAGCGATGCGCCGAGGGGCTCGCTCGCCACGAAGACCTCCACGGGGCGCTCCCGCAGCGCCGCGATGCGGATCTCGGCGTCGCGAACGTCGTCAGGCGAGCGCACCTCCGCGCGGTACGTCTCCCATGTCGCCAGGGCCTCGGCGATCTCCCCGGCGGCCTCCAGTGAGCGGGCCAGGTTGAAGCGGGTGTTGGGGTGTGGCGCGAGGCCGAGCGCGCGCCGAAACGATTGCGCGGCAAGGGTATACGCGCCCTGTTGGTATCGCTCCGCCCCCTCGCGAAACGCCTCGGCGGCGGCCTGGGTGTCGCCCGTCACGCCCGCGTCAGCGCGCGGCTGCGCGGCGCCCGGAGTTGGCGCGAGCACCGCGCCCGCGAGGGCGAGGGCGAGGGTCAGGACCGCGAGGCCGCGGTGGGCACGGGTCTTTCGGAGCATCGCCCGCGACGAGGGTAGCACGCGAGGCGCGGGGGGCCGTCGACGTTCGCGGCCGCGCGACCTACGCTGATCCCGTGCCGCAGGTCTTTACCCCGAGCCTCCGCGCGGTGGCGCTGCAGAGTGTGCTGCTGGCGACCACCACCTGGCTGGCCCTGCGACTGGGACTGCAGCTCGACGCCCGGGGCGCCACGCTCGCGAGCCTCGGCGCGCTCGGGTGCCTGCTGGGGCTCCGCGTCGCCACCCACCGTCCCCGCCACCGGGTCGTCGTGGACGACGAGGGCCTGCGGCTGCAGCGCGGCGGGGGTGATCTTCAGATCGTGCGCGACGACATCGAAGGCGTCGCGCTCGAGGCCGGCGAGCTCTCCGACGGCGGGCATGTTCTTCACGTCGGCTTCGCGCGGATCCTCACGCGGCGCGGTCCGCAGCTCGCGTTCGCCGACCTCTCCTCGCTCGGCGGCCCCTCCCTCCGCACCCCGGACGCGCGGGCCGAGATCATCGACG
This sequence comes from Polyangiales bacterium, assembly GCA_044376155.1. GTDB lineage: Bacteria > Myxococcota_A > Polyangia > Polyangiales > JAWKRB01. The sequence continues at coordinate 9,029 of JBILLI010000031.1, read as the reverse complement.
TCGGTGACCCCGAGCTGCTGCTCGCGCTTCTTCGAGACCACGCGGGCGCCGCGGTGACACCCGCCGTGACGGACCACACGCCCCCGCCCGGCGCAGCGGAGCAGGCGCTCTCGCCCTCCCCCCTCAACGCCGCTCGCGCGCTCGCCTGGGTCGTGGGCGCCCGTGCGCTCTTCGAGGCCCTCGTCTCACCGCCGACCCGCGTGGGCGTCGCGCTCCTCGGCCTCGCGCTCGCCGCGGGGACGTATCGGCTCGCCCGGATCGTCGTCTCCGAGACCGCCCCCGAGCGCGTCGCCCCGGTGGGGATCACCGCGGCCTGTGGGCTCGCGCTGCTCGCGACGCGCGTGCCCCCTGGGGGCGGCGACCTGTCTGCGTGGATCGCCGGCGGCGCGCTCCTGCTCTGCGCGCCCGTCCGTCCGCTGCCGGGCGGTGCGATGGCCCGGGCCCTCGGTCGGGCGCTGCTCGGCGCGCGTCGTGAGGTCCGCGGCGCGCTCCTCGCCGGGACGCTCCTCGCCGCCGCAGTGCTCTTCGCGGTCGAGCGTTCCCTGCCCGCGCTGCTGCTCATCGCGTCGGTCTTCGAGGCCCTCGACGGGATGCACGCCAGCCGTCGCCACGCCCTCCTGGCGCTCGCGCCGCGACGGTCGGTGCACGAGCTCGCCGCCCTGCGCGCGCGCTTGCGCCCCTTCTCCGAGGCGCTGCCCGAGGCGCCCACCCGCGCGCGGGACCACGCCGAGCTCGCCCTCGCCGCCCTCGCCCCGCCCCCCGGCGCGCCGTGGCGAAGCGCGGTGGCCGTAGGCGCGGCCATCGCCGTGGGGGTGGCCGCGGCGTCGACCCCAGGCGCACGCTGGATGCTCATGTAGACAGCTCCGCGGTCGTGGTACGAATGCCTCGGCATGCGCGCGTTGCATCTCTGCGGACTCGGGCTTCTGCTCTCCGTCACGACCGCTCAGGTCCTCACCGGCTGCGAGCCCCGCACGCGCGAGACGCCCGCCCGGCGTGATGACGGCACCGCGCAGAGCGTCGCCGCCCTCACCCAGCGTGTCGCCGCGGCCGAGCAGCGCGTCGCGACGCTGCAGGGCAACGTGCTCTTCCTCTCCCAACAGGACGAGCAGCAGCGCGCGCAGGCCGCGCAGTCCCAGCAGCAGCTCACGCAGACCCAGCAGCAGCTCGCGCAGACCCAGCAGGAGCTCGCGCAGACGCGGCAGGAGCTCGCCGTGACCCAGCAGCAGGTGGCGGCGATGCAGGGTCAGGCGCGGAATGCGCGGCGGCAGGTGCAAGGCATCCTTCAACAGAATCAGGGGCAGCAGTGACCGTCGCTGCCCCCGGTTGATCATCGCAGGAGCGAGACCGATGGCATTCAGTGTCAAGCGCGCGTTTGAGCAGGCGACCTGGAACGAGGCCGACGACGACCAGCCGTGGGCCGTCGCCGAACTCGCGCTCTGGGCCGCGACCTCGGACGACGAGATCGAGGACCACGAGGTTCGCACCATCGTCGAGACACTCCGCGCCGTGCCCGGCCTCGGAGATTTCTCGCCCGAAGACGCCCAGGAGATCATCGACGAGATGGAGGGCTTCAGCACGGAAGAGGCCGTGCAGGCACGCATCGCCGAGCTCGCCGGCGCCATCGTCGACCCCGCGCTGCGGCGGGTGACCTGGCAGCTCGCGGCCTACTGCGCGGCCTCCGACGGCGAGCTGTCCGCCGAAGAGGAGGACTTCCTTGAGTACCTCCAGGACGCGTTCGACATCGACGACGAAGAGGCCGAAGCGCTCTTCCACGAAGCCACGGGCTAGTGTCCCGCGTCGCGCTGATCACAGGCGCGTCCCGCGGCCTCGGCGGCGCCCTCACCCGCGCGCTGCTCGCGGAGGGTTGGCGCGTCCACGGGTGCTACCGCGACCGCGACGCCGACGCCGACGCGCTGCGCGACGGGCTCGACGCCGACGCGCGGTCGCGGCTCGCGCTCTCCCGCTCCGACCTCGCCGACGGCGTCGCGCGTCGGAGGTGGTGCGACGAGGCGCTGCGCGGCGAGGGTCGCTGCGACGCGCTGGTCCACGCCGCGGGTCCCTTCTTGCGCGCGCCGCTGCTGGAGCAGTCCCCCGAGGCGATGCGCCTGCTCTACGAGGTCAACGTCGTCGCGCTGCACGCCCTGGCCTGCGCGGTGGCGCCGTCGATGCGGGCGCGTCGCTGGGGTCGGGTGTTGTCCTTCGGGCTCGCGTCGACCCACCGCGGCGCGGCCCCGCCCGTGCTGGCGGCGTACTACTGCGCGAAGGCCGCCGCGACCTCGCTGGTCCGCGCCCTGGCCCGCGAGCTCGCGCCGGACCACATCACCGCCAACGTCATCGCGCCGGGGGTGATCGACTCGGGCGGGCTCGATGCGTCGGAGCTCCAGCGGCTGCAGCCCGCGATCCCCGCGGGGTACGTCGGCGACGCCCGGGACGCGGTGTCCGCCGCCCGCTGGCTGCTCTCGGACGAGGCCCGGTACGTCAGCGGCACCGAGGTCCTGGTGTCGGGCGCGTGGGGGCTCTGAGGGTGATGGCGCAGGGCTCGCGTGCGCGTCGGTCCGTGGTCAGCGCCCTCGCCCTGGGGATGTTGGGCGTCGGCGCGTCGGCCCACGCGCAGCGCGTCTCGAACGCTGACCGCACGGAGGTGAGACGCGCCACGAGGGCCGCCGACGAGGCGTGGGAGCGGGGTGACCTCGAAGGCGCCCTGCAGCTCTACCAGTCCGCGTTCCGCGCCGACCCCTTGCCCGCCCTGCGACCTCGTCTCGCGGACTGCTACGAGGCCCTGCGCCGCCCCCTCGAGGCGGTGCACCACCTCGAGCGCTTCTTGGAAGAGTCTCGCGAGGCGTCGGCCGCCGAGCGCGACGCGGCCGCCGCGCGGATCCGTCGGCTGCGCGCGGGCCTCGCCACCGTCCGCGTGCGGGTCTCGCCGCGCGACGCGCTCGACCTCGCGATGACCGTCGACGGTCTCAGCATCGGCCCCGACGGGACCACCCAGGTCAGCGCCGGCACGCACACCGTCGAGGCCGCCGCGGAGGGGTACCGCCCGGTCCGCGCGGAATTTCGCGCCGAGTCGGGCGCCACCGTCGACGTGCCGCTCTCCTTGCGCCGCAATGACATCGCGCCGCCGGTGGTGCTCGTCCCCCGCCGCGCCTCGCCCCCCGCGCCCACGGGCCTGCCGACCGGGGCGTTCTTCGGCGCGCTCGGCGGCACCCTCGCCGCTGCCGCCGTGTGGACCGCGGCGGGCGTCTCCGCGCTCGACGCCCGCGCGACCTACGACCGCGCCCAGATCGCCCTGGGCACGCGGCAGAGCCCCGAGCTCCTCGCGACGCGCGCCGAGGCCCTCGCGCGCATGGAGCGCCTCGCGGTCTTCGCCGACGTCGCGATGGGCGTCACCGCCGCGGGCGCGGTGCTCAGCGCGGTGCTCGCCGCGCGCACGGATTTTCGGGGTCCTCGGGTGGAGCTCGACGCCTCGGCGACCCCGGGCGGGCTCAGCCTCGGCCTGCGCGGGACGTTCTAGAAGGAGCGATCGTCGAAGGACATCACGTCGACCGACGAGCGCTCGACCATCGCCCTGGCGTGGGCGATGTTGGGCAGCACCTCGCGGGCGAACCACCGCGCGCTGGCGACCTTGCCGTCGTAGAAGAGCGCGTCGGCCTCCGACGCCCCGTCGCGCTGACGCAGCGCCACCGCCGCGTGACGCACGAGGAGCCACCCCACCACGAGCTCGGCGAGCGAGAGCAGCACGCGGTTGCCCTGCATCCCGACGTGGTGCACCGACTCCTGCGCCTTGCCCAGCATGGTCATGAAGATGGCCTCGACGTCGCCGAGGGCCGCGCCCAGCGACGCGCGCTCCGAGGCCAGCGACGCGCCGCCCTCATCCCCCTCGGCGGTCTCGCGGATGCGACCGAGGAGCCCCTGCAGCGTGGCGCCGCCGTCGCGGGCGACCTTGCGAAAGAACAGGTCCAGCGACTGGATGTGCGTGGTGCCCTCGTAGAGCGTGTCGATCTTCTGGTCGCGCACGTACTGCTCGATGGGATAGTCCTGCACGTACCCGCTGCCGCCGTAGGTCTGCAGCGCGAGCGCGAGCATCTCGTAGGTGCGCTCGCTGAAGAACCCCTTCACCAGCGGGAGCAGCATGTCGTTGAGCCGGTCGAGCTCACGCGCCCCGGCGGAGCCGTGCCCGCCGAGGATCTCGACCTGGTCCTGCTGCCACGCGGTCCACAGCGCGAGGGCGCGCATGCCCTCGGCGTGCGACTTGAGCTGCATGAGCATGCGCCGCACGTCGCCGTGGCGAATGATGGCGACGCGGGGCGAGGACTTGTCGTTGGCCCGCGGGAGGTCGGCGCCCTGCACCCGCTCCTGCGCGTACGCGAGGGCGTTGAGGTACGCCGTGGAGAGCGTCGCCATCGACTTCACGCCGACGCCCATGCGCGCCTGCTCGATCACGTGGAACATCTGCCGAATGCCGTCGTGCACCTCGCCCACGAGGAGCCCGCGGCAGGGCACGTCGCCGTCGCCGTAGGTCACCTCGCAGGTGGCCGACGCGGTGATCCCCATCTTCTTCTCGAGCTTGGTGACCTTCCAGCCGTTGCGCGCGCCGAGGCTGCCGTCGGCCTCGACCCAGAACTTCGGCACGATGAACATCGAGAGGCCCTTGGTGCCTCCGGCGGCGCCCTCAGGACGCGCGAGCACCAGGTGCACGACGTTCTCCACGGTGTCGAAGTCGCCGTTGGTGATGAAGCGCTTGGCGCCCTCGAGCTCCCAGAGGTCGCCCTCGATGTGGCGGGCCTTCGTGCGCGCGTTGCCCACGTCGCTGCCCGCGTCGGCCTCGGTGAGCACCATCGCGCCGCCCCAGCGCTTCTCGATCATCTGCGGGAGGTACCGGGCGCGCTGCGCGGCCGTGCCGAGGCGGTCGATGATCTTCGCCATGAAGGTGCCGAAGAGATAGAAGCCCGCGGTCGCGTTGGCGCCCGAGATGAACTCGAAGGCGGCCCAGATCATCGACGGGGGCGCGCCCGCGCCGCCGAGGTGCGGCGGCACCTCCATCATGTGCCAGCCTTCGTCCCAGAACGCGCGCAGCGAGCGGCTGAGCGACTCGGGCAGGCGCACGGTTCCGTCGGGGAGCAGCGTGGCGCCCTCGCGGTCGGCGGCGGCGAAGCTCTCCGCGAGGGAGGTGCTCGCGTGGCGCTCGAGGCCGCGCAGGGTCTCGCGCGCGGTGCCCTCGTCGAGCCCCTCGAAGGGCGCGTGCCCCAGCGAGGTGCGCCCCACATCGAGGAACTCAAAGAGGTTGAAGTACGTGTCCCGAAGGTTGCTCTTGTAGTGATGAATCGTGCTCACGGCGGGCGACGGTATCACCGCGCCGGGCGTTCATGGAGCCACGACCATCACGTCCAGGGCGTAGTCCCCGCTCTGGTCCGCGCCGCAGCCGGCGGCGTAGATCCAGTGGGTGCCGGGGTCCAGCGTGGCGTCGATCTGGCTGTCGGTGCCGAGCCAGTCGTCGTTGCACGCGCCCATGCCCACGGTGCCGGGGCAGGCGCCGTTGCTCTGCAGCGCGAGCAGGGTGTCGAAGCCCGCCGCGCGCATGACGCCGACGACGCGGCGGCGCTGGGTGAGGTCGAGGCGGTACATCACCCCGCGCCCGCCGACGCAGCCCGAACGATTCGACGCGCACGAGGGCATCGTAAGCACCGTCGTCCCCTCGGTGCTCCCGCGGAACACCCCGCCCGTCTCGGGGATCACCGCGGCGGTGTCGCAGCGGTCGTTGCCCGTCACGTCACGAGGCGGGGCGGGGGGCACCACCCGGAACGCGACGCCGAGGCTGCGGTCGACCGTGCTGGTCACGGCCTGCACCCAGTAGCGCTGACCCGCGGTGAGGCCCTGGTACCGCTGCCACACGGAGTTTCCGCGGCGGCTGTCGGGGCCCACACACGCGCCCAGCGGCGCGCCGTCGCACGACTCGCGCAGTTGAAACGCCGCATCGGCGGTCTCGGAGTCGGTCTGGGCCTGGATCACCACGTCCCCCTGCGCGGGCGCGATGAAGCTGAAGTTTCCGCTCACGAGCTGTGAGCGCACGCAGGGCAGCACCGCGCCGGCACCGAGGGCGTCGACGCGGTGCGCACTGTAGAGCCCTTCGGTGAGGGTCACGCCGGGGCACGTCGCGGCGGGGCCCGGGGGCGTCGGGTCAAGGGTCTCCAGTCGGATCTCAAAGGCGCGGTTGGGACGTCCCTCGGCCCGGTAGTTCAGCACGCCGTAGTACGTGCCCGGCCGCAGGCTGCGGAGACGACGCGCCGTCGGGAAGGTCAGCGAGCAGCCGGGGATGGCCTGGGCGCGCGACCCGCAGGTGGGAGAGACATCGAGCGCAAGGGCCGCGGCGCCCTCTCCTTCGATGCGCACGATGACGTCCCGCGGCTCGTCGAGCACCCAACGGAACACCGCGTCGACGCCGCTGGATCCGCCCGTGATGGCGCTCCCGCACGTGGTGCCATGGTCGGCGGTGGCGACGAAGCCCGTGGTGTCGATGCGCACCGCGGGGCCGTCGGGCAGCACCTCGACCCCCGGGCAGAGGTCCGCCGCGGCGCGGGGGCGCGACGCGCGAATGCTGGCGTTGACCCGGGCCTCGACCCCACGCTGCGTCGCCACGAGCAGGACGTAGTCCCCTGGCGGCACCCGCGACGCGCGAAAGGTCGCGATGCCGCCGATGCTGAACCCGCCGTTCACGCACTCGAGCTCCCAGGCAGCGCTCGCGCACTGGTCCGCGGGGCGCAGCGCGACGGCGATGGCGTCGTCGGTGCCGGGCTGCGCGGAGATGTCAACGTCGCTGGTCTCCCGCAGGGTCAGCGGCAGCACCGCATCAGGCCCCGCGGAGATGTCCCGGCCGCTGCAGGAGAGCGCGTGATCGGAGCGAAAGCCCGCGAAGCGCACGACGTGCTCGCGGCCGTCGGAGAGGTCGGCGCAGGGTCCGGGCACGCTCGTCGGGCAGCGGTCCAGCGCCCCCGCGGCGCAGGCCAGGTCGACGTCCCCCGCGGGTGCGTCGCGCAGGGTCGAGAACGCGTCGGGGATTCCGGGCGGCGGACGGTCCCGCGGCACGTCGAGGCGCGCGTCGGCGGGAACGTCGAGGACGGTCGTGGCGTCGCGGGCGGCGTCGAGCGATGCGTCCTGCGGGGTAGGCGTGACGCGCTCAGCACACGCAGCGACCGCCGCGAGCAGGGCAAGAAAGGGGAGCCTCGGCATGCGGGGCGCTATACCCGAAACGCCCGCCACGCGACACCGCGGCGGCGCGGGCGCGGCAGGTCAACGCCGCGGCGACGCGATGGCGCACCACGGTGGCATGTCGGGAGGCAGCCCGCCGGCGAAGTAGGGCGAGGACCCGGGCTCGCTGCCGAACGGATGATCGAGAAAGAACTGCCACAGCGCTCGAAAGCGCGTGCCGCCGCCGGGAGGCGCAGCGATGGGCGGCAGGGCGTGACCCATGCTGTGCACGCACTGCAGCACGAAATGCTGGTCGCGCACGAGCTCGTCGCGCAGCCGCTGTGACGCCTGGTCGAAGTTCACCCCGAGAAAGTCCGTGGGCCCCCCCCAAAGAACCATCGCCGGGAACTTGTTCGCCTGCGGCGCGTAGGCCATGCGCCACGCGAAGGGCACCTCGCCGAGCCCTCCGCTGAGCACCTCGACGGAGCCGAAGAAGTTCGCCCGGTCGGTGGTCGAGAGGTAGGTGAGCCACAACCCGCCTGCGCTCACGCCGATGCCGTGCACGCGCCGTCGGTCGATGCGAAAGCGCTGCGTGACGCACGCGTAGAGGTCGTCGAAGAACTGCAGCTCGGCGGGGATTCCCCAGAACTCGGCGAAGGGCCAGTCGAACACGTACGAGCTCTGGCTGTCGGGCAGCACGGCGATGAAGCGCATCTGCTCGACAGCGGTCTCCATCTCGGCCTGCCGCACGAACGAGCCGCTGGAGGCGTTCAGCCAGTGCCACGCGAAGACCAGGGGGTAGTCCTGGGTGCCGTCGTAGCTCCGCGGGACCAGGAGTCGAAAGGACCGCGTGGCGCTGCCCGTGCGAAACCCGGTCACGACGCTGCTGTCGCTGGTGGGTCCGCCGCGCAGCATCGGGCAGGAGCCCTGGGAGTACCGCGGCACCGGCGGAAGCTCCCGCAGTCCGGGCGCCCTCGCGTCGGCGACGACGTCGGCGCGCGCGTCGCTCGGCGGCAACGTCGGCGTATCGGTCGCGACGTCGGTGCCGACCTCGAAGACCGGAAAGCGCACGTCAGCAACGATCAGGTCGCCGTCCATGACCGCGGCAGGGGCGTCTTCGGAAGGCGCGTCGGGGATGGGCATCCCGGCATCGACGAGGTCGACGAGGTCGGCCCCGTCGTCGGGGCTCACGACGTCGGAGCGGTCTGCCGCCGAGAGGTCCACGGTCACCGCGTCGTTCAGGGGGACTTCCGCGGCCGTCGCGTCGGCCCCGGAGCCATGGGTGGTCTGTCCGCAGGCGACGTTCAGCATCGCAACCAGGACGCAGGTATTGAGAGTCCGCACGCTCGTGGCACCTCCGGCGCACAGCTCCCCTGCGCGCCCGAGGCCAGAGCGAACCGCGACCCGCGGCGGGTGTCAACGCGCCGGGGGTTCAGAACCGGAGGTAGTTGTAGGTCCGCACGAGGCTGTTATAGCGATCGAGCACGTTCTCGGGAGTGCCCTCGACGTAGCGGCCGAAGGTCGCGTTGAAGATCCGAAAGCGCTCGGAAGAGGTGTAGGGCACGCCGTCGCGAATGCGCCGCGCCATGTTCTTCACCGAGAGCAGGTACGAGTTGCTCTCGCGCAGGTACGAGCTGAGCATGGTCATGCGCGCCCCCGCGGCAGGGTTCATGGTCACGTAGCTCTGGAGCTGGTCGACGTTCTGCTCGTACTCCGTTGCGAGGGTCAGAAACGCGCGGTCCTGAGGGGCGGTGATGTTGATGAAGCCCTCGCGGTCGATGGTGCCCTCACGCCCGATGCGCATGAGCCGCTTGCCGGTGCGGAGGGAGAGCTTCACGAGGTAT
>JBILLI010000636.1:0-4510 GCA_044376155.1 Polyangiales bacterium | reverse complement strand
CGGGCACGCGGAATTGCATGCGCCGCAGTGGGTTGCGCTCACCAGGGTGTTGACCTCGCAGCCGTTGGCGGGGTCGCCGTCGCAGTCCTCGAAGGGCGCGGTGCACATGCCCACGGCGCAGCGGCCGTTGAGGCACACGGGCGAGGCGTTGGTCACGCGGCAGGCGCGGTCGCAGGCGCCGCAGTGGGCGGTGTTGGCCTGCCCGTCGACGCACGCGCCCCCGCAGCACGACTGCCCGGTGGGGCACGCGCGGGTCTGGCTGCAGCCCGCCGCGCAGAGGTTGCCCACGCAGAGAAATCCCGCGGCGCAGTGCTCGTCGCGCACGCACTCCACGCAGGCGTTGCGGGTGGTGTCGCAGCGCAGGCTCTCGGTGAAGCCGCCGTCGACGCCCGGGGGCGGCGCGCAGCCCTCGTCGGCGCGGCACCCCGCGACGCAGCGGTTCGACATCGCGTCGCAGTGCGTGGCGGGGTCGCAGGTGTCGCGGGTCGCGAGGCACTGCACGCAGCGCCCGGTGTTGGTGTCGCAGACCGCGCCCGCGGGGTCGCCCGCGCACATGCCGTCGCCGGTGCAGGGCGCGACCACGTCGGGGGTGTCGCCCGGCGCGGGGGCGTCGACGAGGTCGGGGGCGGGCACATCCGGGCGGTCGTCGGCGGCCGGGACGTCGAGGGCGCCGAGGTCACCGGGGGCGTCGACGGAGACGTCCCGCGCGGCGTCGGGGGCGCCGACCACGGAGACGTCGGTCGCGCAGGCGCCGAGGGTGAGCAGCGAGCCGAGGAGCAGCAGCGTCGCGCGGGGGTTCACGCCCGGGATGTTCTCCGGGTTACCGGGAGACGGTCAACGCGGCGCTACGACTGCACGCCCGCGTAGGCCACCACGGAGTCGTTGTGCAGCCCGGCGGCGTTGGCCTCGTCGGTGTCGATGTGCATGTCGAGCACGAAATCGGGGTGCACGCGCACGACCACGTCGCCCATCTCCATCTCGCGGTCGCCGCTCACCTGCACGCGGATCACGCTCTTGTCATGCACCCCGTAGCGCCGCGCGTCGTCGGGGCTCATGTGCACGTGCCGCTGCGCCAGGATCACCCCCCGCTGGATCATCACCTCGCCCCGCGGCCCGCGCAGGGTGATGCCCGGCGTGTCGGCGAGCTGCCCGCTCTCGCGCAGGGGGGGCTCCACGCCGAGGGTGAACGCGTCGGTGCGCGCGAGCTCCACCTGGGTCTCCTTGCGCAGGGGGTTGATGATCGCCACGCCGCGGATCTCCCCGCGGGGCCCCACGAGGTCGACGGTCTCGCGGGTGACGTACTGCCCCTTCTGGCTCACGTCTCTCCGCTTGGAGAGCTCGTAGCCCTCTCCGAAGAGGGCCGCGCAGTCCTTCGCCGAGAGGTGCACGTGGCGCACGCTGACGCCCACGGGGATGGGCCGCGCGTGCACGCTGCGCAGCGCCGCGGTGGGCCCACGCAGGCAGCGCATGACCTCGCGGGCGATCATGCGCTCCTCGTCGGTGGCGAGCACCAGCACCCGGGTGGGCGCGCGCGGCGCGGCGACGTCGGTGACGCCCGAGGACTCATACGAGCGCGGGTCTTCGTTGCGCGCGGGGTCGAGCTGCACGCCCATGAAGGTGAGCCCGTCGCACACCGCCGCGCGCAGCCGGGCGCTGTTCTCGCCGATGCCCCCGGTGAAGACCACGGCGTCGACGCCGCCGAGCAGGGCGGTGTACGCGCCGAGGTACTTGCGAATGCGCTGCACGAACACATCGAGGGCGAGCCGCGCGCGCACCTCGCCGCCGTCGGCGGCGCGCTCGATGTCGCGAAAATCTCCGCTCTCGATGCCCGAGAGCCCCGCGAGGCCACTCTGGCGGTTGAGCAGCGCGTCGATCTCGTCGGGCGACATCCCCTCGCGCGCGAGGAGCAGCGGGATCGCCGGGTCGAGGTCGCCGCTGCGGGTGCCCATCACCAGTCCCTCGAGGGGCGTGAGGCCCATCGACGTGTCGACCGAGACGCCGCCGTCGATGGCCGCGAGGGAGCAGCCCCCGCCGAGGTGGCAGGTCACGAGCCGCAGGCGGGAGACGTCGGTGCGCAGGTGCTCCGCCGCCGAGAGGGTCATGAACTGGTGGCTGGGCCCGTGAAAGCCGTACCGACGAATGCCCTTCTGGAGATAGAGCGCGTGGGGCACGGCGTAGGTGAACGCCGACGGGGGCATCTGCGCGTGAAAGGCCGTGTCGAAGACGGCGACGTGGTCCGCCTCGGGCAGCACCGACTGGGCGGCCTCGATGCCCGCGAGGTTCACCGGGTTGTGCAGCGGCGCGAAGCGCGCGCACGCGCGCAAAACCTCCTTCACCGACTCGTCGACGCGCACGGGCTGGATCAGCGCCTCGCCGCCGTGCACCACCCGGTGCCCCACGGCGAAGCGCTCCTGGGGGTTCCCGAGGGGGGCGCCCGGGGCGGTGAGCACGCCGAGGATGATCCGCAGCGCGTCGCGGTGCGTGGGCGCGTCGACCGCGACGGTGTCGCGCGATGGCGTGACGTGCGCGGCCTCGCCGCCGATGCGCTCCACCCGGCCCGACGCGAGCCGCGCCTCGGTGTCCATCTCGTAGAGGTTGTATTTGACCGAGGTGGAGCCGGCGTTGAGCACGAGGACCTTCATGGCCCCGGTTCAACCACGAGCCCCCGCAAACCGCCAGCGATCCCTTCGCGGCGAGAGGGCGCGTGGCGCCATCGGCCCCCTGTCGCTTGACCGCGGCGCGCATGTCGGATATCCCTCCGCGCATCATGGCCCGCACCCGCACCACCACCCACCGCAACGCCGCGCGCTCCGTCGCGCGGGCGGCCGGGGTGCGCCTCGCGGGCCGTCACCCGGAGCGCATCCTCGGTCTTCTCTGAGGGGTAGCGCCCGCGGCGTTTGACGCCGTCGGCGCGCGCGACGTGCCGTCTGCCCATCGCAGACGCGCCCGTCGGGACGTCCCTCCCCCGCGCGCCGCCGGTCGCCCGCTACCCATCACCGTTCACCCGACATCCATCGGGGAGGGGCAGTGGATTCATTCTCAACAACTATCACGTCGCTCATCGAACATCGATGGGCGCGAACGGACACTCTCATGCCACGCGACATCCCCCTCGAGCGCGTTCGCAACCTCGGCATCATGGCCCACGTCGACGCGGGCAAGACCACGGTCACCGAGCGCGTGCTCTTCCACGCCCGGCGCATCCACCACATGGGCGAGGTGCACCACGGCACCGCCACGATGGACCACCACACCATCGAGCAGCGCAAGGGCATCACCATCGCCGCCGCGGCCACCACCCTGGGGTGGACCGCCGCGGGCAGTGCCCACGCGCTGCAGCTCATCGACACCCCCGGACACGTCGACTTCACCATCGAGGTCGAGCGCGCCCTGCGGGTGCTCGACGGCGCGGTGATGGTCCTCGACGCGGCCAGCGGCGTGGAGCCGCAGACCGAGACCGTGTGGCGGCAGGCCGAGCGCCACCGTGTCGCCCGCGTGGTCTTCGTGAACAAGGTCGACCGCCCCGGCGCCGACCTCGACGCGTGCGTGCGCGCCCTGCGCGAGCGCCTCGGCGCGTCGCCCGTGGTGCTCGCCCGCCCGTGGCTCGTCGACGGCGCCGTCGTGGGCGTGGTGGACGTGCTGCGAAACATCCTCGCGGTCACCGGCCCCGATGGCCGCGAGACCACGGAGCACCCCGTGCCCGAGGCCCTGCGCGCGATCGTGGCGCGTGACCGGGAATCACTCCTCGAGCGCTGCGCCGAGATCGACGACGCCCTCGCGGCGGCGTGGCTCGAGCACGGCCCTGACGCCCTCAACCCCGACGACGTGCGGCGCGCGCTGCGCGTCGCCACCCTCCACGGAACCCTCACCCCCGTGCTCTGCGGGAGCGCGCTGAAGAACCAGGGGATCGCCATGCTGCTCGATCATGTCGTGCACCTCCTCCCGTCGCCCCTCGACCGCCCCGCGGTCACGGGCACCGACCCCCGCCGGGGGACTCCCGTCTCGCGCGCCGTGCGCGACGATGGCCCGGTGTGCGCGCTGGCGTTCAAGGTCGGTCACGACCGCGCCGCGGGCGCCATCACCTGGCTGCGGGTCTACGCGGGCACCCTGCGCGCGGGGATGCAGCTCCTCGACGCCGCGCGCGATCGCACGGTGCGCGTGGGGCGCCTCGCGCGGATGCACGCGGGCCACCGCGAGGACATCACCGAGGCCCCCGCGGGCGCCATCGTGGCCGCCCTCGGGCTGCGCGACGTGCGCACGGGCACCACCCTGTCGTCCCCGGGCGACCCCGTGGTGCTCGACGGGCTTGAGGTGCCCGACCCGGTGGTCGAGCTCGCCGTGGAGCCCGCGCGCAACGCGGACCTGCAGCGACTCGCCGACGCCCTCGGCACCCTCGCCGCGGAGGACCCGTCGCTCCAGGTCGTCACCGACCCCGAGCGGGGGACCCTCCTGCGCGGCGTGGGGGAGCTGCACCTCGAGGTCACCCTGGAGCGGCTCCGGCTCGAGCACG
>JBILLI010000635.1:0-4518 GCA_044376155.1 Polyangiales bacterium | reverse complement strand
TGTGGGAGAGTAGAACGCCGCCGGGGTCCCTATACCCCCACAACGCCCCCTTCAGACACGTTCATTCGTGCTTGAAGGGGGCGTTGTGCTTTGTGCCGTCCGCGATTCACCATGCACAGATCGCAGGGCGCGCGCGCCCCTGACATCCCCCGCAATGCCCTTCGCGCTGATACGCGGAGACCGACATCCGTGACAGCACGATGCCTCCACCCGGGGGCGTGACGTGAAGGCCCCGATGTTGCTCGCGCCGAAGTGGCCGGGGCGCTCGCGCCCGGTGTAGGAGGTCCTCGTGGCGCGTGCCTCTCGGATTTTCGCGGTTGGTGTGGCGATCGCGCTCGGCGCCTCGGCGGCGGCGGCGCCCAACCTCGTTCGTGACCGTGTCCGCGCGACCGCGCTCCGCGCGTGCGCCGAGCGAACCACGCTGCGTTGTGAGCTGGGCCCCGTCTCCCTCGCGGCCGACGGGATCTTTCTCCACGGACTCACCCTTCGCGACGAGAGCGGCGCCAACTCTCTCCGCGTTCGCCGGGTCGCTGTTCGTTGGAACTGGACGCGCCTGCTGCTCCGCCGCACCCAGGGTATCTCGGTGCGCGTCGGCGACGTCGATCTCCGCGCGCTCGGCGATCTCGCCACCCTCCGCGGGTTCGTGCGGGAGCGACCTGACAACGACGAGGCCCCGCGCGCGCGTCGGGTGCGCCTCGATCGCCTCACGGTCGAGCGCATCAACACCGCGCTCGACCTCGGCGCCGCGGGACGCCCGAAATTGCGCTGGCGCATGGAGGGCGCGGCCGCGCGCTGGGAGCGGGGAGGGCCCACCCTCTTCACCTGGCCCGACGGTTCGCTCTCCCTCCGCAGCGTAAACGCCCGCAGCGGGCGGTGTGAGGCCCGGGTCGATCGCTGGCGCCGCACCCTCGAGTGCGCGGCCTTCAACGCCGACGCCGACACCGCGGCGGTCGCCGAGGTCGCACATGATCTCCAGTCCATGCTCCGGGAGGCCGCCCCGACGACGGTGACCCCCGAGACTCCGCCCGAAGCCCAGGACGCCGAGCAAGACCCTGCACCTCGGACCTCGGTGCGACTGCGCGACGGCGCCGTGCGACTCACCCGACAGCGGTCCGAGCTGGTGAATCTCCAACCCACCCACGTTGAGGTTACCCTCGTGGGCACTCGCGTCGAAGAGGCGCGGGTCGACGTGGGCGCCCGGGACGATCGGGCGGCCACGCTCAGCGCGTTGCTGCATCGCCCGGGAGATGCGCCCTGGCGGCTCGCCCTCAACGCCGTGGATCTCCCGCTGCGGAGGGTCGCGCCGTGGATTCCCGTGGTCCCGTGGCATGGCACCGACCGCGGGACCCTCCGCGCGCAGGTGAGGCTCAGCCCGGGGGATCGAGACGGTCGCTTCGTGGTCGACGGTGACCTCGCGGTGCAGGACTTCGGGCTGCTACACCCGGGTCTCGCCCGCGAACCTGTCGACGGGCTTAGCGCGTCGCTCGAGGGGCAGGTCACCGTTGATCTCTCCGCGCACCGGGTCAGCAGCCCCGGGATTCATGCCGCGGTGAACGGCATTCGCTTCACCCTCGGCGGATCGCTCGAGCGCACGTCGGGGTACACCGCCCTCGACGCGTCGTTGCAGCTCCCGCAGATCGACTGCGACACCCCCCGCACCGCCCTGCCTGCGCTGGTGGTGGGTCCGCTGCGAGGGTTCTCCTTCGCGGGCACCCTCGCCGCCGACGCTCGGGTGCGGGTCGACACCCGGCGGCTCAGCGACACCCTGCTGGATTTTCACGTCGACGATCACTGCCTCGTCTCGCAGGCGGGCTTCGAGGCCAGCCTCCAGCGGTTTTCGCGGCCGTTCGTGCAACGCGCGCAGGAGCCCGGCGGGGTCGTGCGGGCGTTTATCACCGGGCCGGGATCCCCTGCGTGGGTGCCCCTCCCGTCGATTTCGCCCTACGTCCTCGCCGCGGTGGTGACCCGCGAAGACGGCGGGTTCTATCGGCATCACGGGTTCTCGCCCGACGAGGTCCGCGGGGCGCTGGTGCGCAACCTCGCCCTGGGGCGCTTCGCCTTCGGCGCGAGCACGCTCTCGATGCAGCTCGTGAAGAACGTCTTCCTCGCACGCGAGAAGACGCTCGTGCGAAAGCTCCAGGAGGTCGCGCTCACCTGGTGGCTGGAGCGATCCCTCGACAAGAACGCGATTCTCGAGCTCTACCTCAACGTGGTGGAGTTCGGCCCCGGGATCTATGGCATCGGCCCCGCCGCGCGCTTCTTCTTCGGGGTCGAGCCCCACGACCTCACCATCCTTCAGGCCGCGTACCTCGCCACCCTGCTCCCCGCGCCCGTTCCGCGATTCGCGTATTTTCAGCGGGGCAGCGTGCCCATGGCGACCCTCGGGCGGCTGCGATCCATCGCGCGGAACATGGTCGGCGCGCGGCTCATCGACCCCGTCGACGGGGCGAGGGCGCGCGAGGAGGGCCTCGCGTTTCGCGCCATCAACACCCCCGTGCCCGGAGCCGTGACCTGGACCGTGGACCCCACCACCACCGACGAGGCCGCGCAGGCCCTGGTCGATCGCGCGGCGGTGCGGGTGAACACCGGACCGGTAGACACCCCCGACGCGCCCACACCCAACGCCGCGAACGAGGACGAGTCGCGGGATGATGGTCCGCGCGAGTGAGGGCGATGCGAAGGTAGAGTCGGCGGCGGAGATGTCCGACCCCAACGCCGCCGTTGACGCCCTGCTGCGTGACCCCGCCCTCGCGCGACTCGACGCGCTGCCCTGCGCGTTTGATCCGCTCGCGGCGCTGGGATGGTCCGCGAAGGAGCGCGCGCACACCCGCTTTCTCGCGTGGCTGCTCGACCCCCGGGCGACCGCGCCCGACCGCGCCCACGGGCTCACCCACGCCCCGCTTACCGCCCTGCTCGGGATGTGCTTTGACCGCGCCGATCCCGCTGCGCCGCAAGGGGTTCATGAGCTTCGGGTGTGGCGCGAAGAGCGCCTCGGCGACGGCCTCGCCGCCACCGCGAGGGCGCCCGATGTGCGGTGCGAGTGGTCCGATGGAGAGGGCACGCCGTGGGTGCTCGTGCTCGAAGACAAGCTCGACGCCGCCGAGGGTGACGAGCAGCTCGCGGACTATCTCTCGTGGATGCGCCGCCATCGCCCCGGCTGCCGTCGGTTGTTGGTGTACCTCTCCCCCGACGGGCGCGCGCCGGCCTCGGTCTCCGACGCCCCTGAGCTCCGCGTGCTGCGCTGGGGAGACCTCTCCGCGGCCCTGCTCCGCGCGCTGCCCCCAGGAGATACTGACGCGCTGCGCTTCGCCCGCACCACGCTCACCGCCCTCGTCGCTCGCTTCGACCCGCCCCCCGACGCGCAAGAAGTCCTCGACGCGCTCTTTGTCGCGCATCCCGCCGCGATGTCGCTGGTGGGCGGGGTGGCGGGGGATCCCGCCCTGCGCGCGCGGGTGAAGGCCCGCTTCCCCAACGCCGCGTGGCGTCTGCAGCGATTCGCCCCGAGGGCCTTCGCGCTCACCCGCACCTGGGCCGAGCGCGTGCGCGCGTGCTTCAACGCCGTGGGGCTCCCCCGGCATCGGTTGACCCCCGGGAACGCGGGGCCCGTGTGGAGCTGGTCCCTGGAGGGGGTCACCGACCGCGTGGGCATGCACGTGATGGTGTGGCCCGGTCACCTCCTGGGATCCCCCCAGCCCCGGGCGTTCGTCGCCCTGCACGCGCCCAATGTCACGTGGGCGGACGCGGTGCGCGCGCGGGAGCACACCGAGCCCGAGGGGCAGCTCCCCGAGGCGACCCGGGCGTGGCTGCGCGGGGCGGTCCCGCTGCGCGACAACGGCGGCGGATGGAAATGGCTGCGCGTGGGGGAGACCTTCGCGCTGCCGCGGGCGCTCGATGAAGAAGGCTCCGCCGCGCGCCTCGCCGAGACCCTCCACACGGTGCTGGACCCGCACCTCAACGCCCTCGGCCGCGCCTTCGCCGACCCCACCCACCGGCTCTACAGCGTGGACCTCGACCTCGACCACCTGATCCCCGTCGACGTGCACGACCGCGAGGCGCTCCACCGCGGCGCCCGCGCCGACGCGCGGCACGCGCTGATCGTCTGCCCCGCGGACCGTGATCACGCCGTCGCGCTGCGGGCGTGCGCGCGGCTCGGGGCGCTCTTCGCGGAGACCTACGGTGGCACCGGCGCGCTCTCGTACGACTACGACGGCGCCCTCGCGCTGGGGCTGCGGGGGAGGGGACGTCCGTTGTGGGTGATCCCCGTCGCGGCGCTGCCCGCGGCGGACCTCTCGCGCATCGCGGCGCGGGTGGCGCTCGTGGAGGGAGACGTGATCTTGTTGGGCGCGCCCGACCGCGAGGCCCGCGCGGCGCTCGGGCCGCTGCTGCGCGGGTGCGTCGACCACGCGCCTGTGCCCGAGGCGGGCGAGCGTGCGCTGAAATGGCTCGGGGTGACGTCGACCCTGCGAGACCTTCGCGGGCTCGAGGACTGCGCCGCGCTCATGCCCTCGGGAGATGCCA
>JBILLI010000095.1:0-15579 GCA_044376155.1 Polyangiales bacterium | reverse complement strand
ATGTACGACCACAACGGTCGCCACTGCTTCGACGGTGTCGCGGGCGCCCCGGCCCCGACGCCCGCGGACTATCACCAGCTCCCGTACAAGGACACCGGCACCTGCGTGATGTACGGGCTGATCCCCGACGCCGCGCCCAACCTCGCGTTCTGCGCGCACTGCGCCGCGGCGCTGAAGAAGCTCGACCTGAGCACGGGCTTCACGGGCTGACGCCCCGCTATCCGCCGCCCGCTTCGTCGCGGCTCTTGCGGAGGTACTCCCCGAGCCACGGGAGGTGCTTCTCCACCCGCGCCTCGTCGCGCACGAGAACGCCGCGTCCCTGGCGCATCTGGAGCACGTTCCCCTCGGGGGACTCCATCACGAACGACTCCACCGGGCCGAACATGCGCGTGAGCTCGCCGGGCCAGCACGTGGGGAGGTACACCCGCAGCACGCGCGGGTCGTAGAAGCGGAACAGCATCCGCGCGCCGCGCTCGTCCTGCACGCGCAGGAGACGTCGAAAGTGCCCGTGCACGGTGACCATCGGCGCGGGCGCGCGCAAGAAGACCCCCCACGCGCGCCCCCACGCGGCCTCGAGCAGCGCGAGGGAGGCGGGCGCGTTGCGCGGGAGCCGCACGAGGTAGGGCGCAACACGCGCGAGGGCCGGCGCGAGCTGCCCCGCATACAGACACATCGAAGGCAGCGAGGACTCGGTGGCGAAGGGGAACACCCGCGGGTCGCGCGCGCCGTCGAGGAGCGCGTAGGTGTGCTCGTCGTCGCCCTGTGGCCAGAGGCGCGGCTTGAGCTGTTCGAGGGGGGCTTCGGCCATGACGCTCAATCCTCCCCCTGGTTCTCAGACGCTTCGCTCTCCTGCCGCGCTTGCTCACACTCCTGGCAGAAGGGCGTGCCGTCGCGGGAGGCCGAGAGCAGGGCCTCGACCTGCGCGGCGACGGGGTCGGCGGGGGAGGGCGCGGTGGCGTCGGGGTCCAGCGCGGTGGCCTCGCCGTCGCGGGAGATCCAACGGATCTCACACTGCCCGGGGTCGAGGTCGTCGAAGTACGCGCGGCCCTCGGCGTCGAGCGCGCCCTCGCGCACCGTGCCGTCGGGCAGGCGGATCCAGTAGCGCTCGTAGGGAACGGCCTTGCCGTCCATGTCGAGGAGCTCGATCTCGACCCAGTGTCGCTCGTGCCGCGAAGGGCCTCCGCGCGCGGGCGTGGCAGTGGTCGACGTGGGGGACTGACCGAGGGGCGCGTCGGGCGCGGTGGCGTCGCCGTCGCGGTCGGGCCAGCGAATCTCGGCACTGCCCGGATCAAGCCCGCCGAAGTACGCGCGGCCGTGGCCGTCGAGGGTGCCCTCGCGCACCGTGCCGTCGGGCAGGGTGATGGCGTAGCGCTCGCCCGGCATGGGGTTGCCGTCCATGTCGAGGAGCTCGATTTCGATCCAGGTCTTGGGCTCGCTCACCGGGATGAGCGACTCGGTCTCGGTGGGATCGGTGCTCTCTCCCTCGGAGGACAGCGTTGCGCGGCCGCGTCGGCGCCAGAGGGTCACGCGGCCGAGGCGCAGCGCGTCGGCGAGGCGGTGGGCGAGGGGGAGGCGCGCGAGGTCGGTGATCTCACGGTCGAGCAGCGCGGTGATGGCGCGGTGGTTGTCGCCGCGGAGGAGCCGGGCGGCGATCACCGCCGCGTCGACGGGGAGGACCCGCACGTTGGTGTCGCCCGGACGATCCCCACGGGAACGCAGCTCCAGCGACTCGGTGCCCAGCCAGACGATCACTCGCATCGCGACGGGGCGGGAGTGCATCACGAATGCGCGAGGGGGAGCAACCGCGTTGACAGGGCGGCGGGTGCTGCGCTCCCATCCCCGCGCCGTCGAGACAGGCGGTGCGAGAGGAGAGGTCGATGCCGACGCGCCATCGGGTGCAGCCGGGCGAGTGCCTGGTGAGCATCTCTGAGTCGTACGGGTTCTTCTGGGAGACGCTGTGGTCCCACCCCGAGAACGAGACACTGCGCAACCGGCGTCGCGACCCCACGGTGCTGCTCCCGGGCGACGAGGTCTTCGTGCCCGAGAAGACCATCAAGAGCTACGACCGCCCCACCGGCGCGCGGCACACGTTCCGCGTGAAGAACGTGCCCGCGAAGTTCGACCTGCGGCTGATGGACGAAGCGGGCGAGCCCCGCAGCGGCCTCGCGTACGTGCTGGTCATCGACGGGCGGGAGATCCCCGGGACGACCGACGGCGACGGCGCGGTGAAGACCTCGATCTCGCCCACCGCGCGCAACGGTGTGCTGCGCATCCCGGAGACCGGTGAGGAGTACCAGCTCGACCTCGGGCACCTCGACCCGGTGGACACCATCCGTGGTGCGAAGTCACGCCTGCACGCGCTCGGGCTCTACCAGGGGGAGATCGACGAGCGCGGGGGCGTGGGCTTCTCTCGCGCGCTGCGGTCGTTTCAGGCGACGCAGGGATTGCACGAGACCGGCGTGCTCGACGCGTCGACGCAGGATGCGCTGCGCACGGCGCACGGGTCCTGAGGAGGAGCAGAGGCGATGCCGGCGAAGGTCAAGCTCATCTCGGTCACGGTCGGGTCGAACGACAAAGACGGCAACCCTGCCGCGCGGGTCGGCGACAACATCCAGATCCAGGTGCAAGTCACCGAGCGTGGGAGCTCACGCGGCGGGAAGTTCAAGCTCGTTCACCCCGGGTTCACCCCGGCCCCGGAGTTCTCCTTCGCGGGCCGATACGACACCGGTGACAAGAAGCGCATGCTCCGCAAGCGCGCGGAGCGCCCGCAGAATTACCGCGGCAACGACGAGTTCATCTTCTCCGCGAGGGTGACGGGCTCCGCGGCGCTGCAGGACATCACGCTGGAGGCCGTGCTCGACTGCGAGGTCGAGGTCCCCGACACGGCGCGCCCGCTGCGCACCGTGGCCGACCAGCAGGTGCTCGACCTGGAGTATCCCGTGACCCTCGGGGTGGCGCCGCGGCTGCGCTTCCTCGTGGCCCGAGGCGGGAACCAGGGCATCGCGTCGAACACGCAGAACCGCATTCGAGACCAGCTCAAGGTGTATGTGCAGCTCTTCTTCCTCGACCCCGAGGATGTCGAGCGCCCGCTCCCCCATGGGTTCCCGGTGCGCGCCCGCATCGGAGACGCCGACTCGATGCGGGTGGAGCTCACGGTGATGGGCCAGGGGCACATCGCGATTCAGGCCCTCGGCGCCGCCGAGGCGACGCGGAGTCGGCACCTGCGCCTGGAGCTCGGTGATGACGGCGACGAGGTGATCCTCTGCGAGCTCCCCGGCGAGACCGCGGGCGAGGCCTGGGGAGACGTGCCCACGGAGAGCGACGCCACGGGCACGCTGCCCAAGCGCTTCTTCACCTTTCCGAAGGTCAGCCTGCGCGAGGTGACCTGCGAGGTCACCAACGACGACGGCCGCTGGGACGCCGACGAGGGCACCCTCGCGCTCGCGAAGAACAACCGCCCGGCCTCCCTCGGCACCTTCGGGTCGCCCGTGAAGATCGTGATCAAGCCCGTGTGGCAGTTCGCGAAGTTCACCTACTTCGATCGCCACTACGGGCACAGCGACCACGGTGACGCCGACGTGGCCATGGCGCCCGTGACCCTCCAGGGCTTTCGCGCGCGCCCCACCTTGCCGGGTGACGAGCCGGAAGTGCGCTCCAACTGGTGGGTCGACCCCGCGGACGACAAGAAGTTCGTGCAGTGCGTGCCGTGGATCCGCCAGAAGCTCCAGGACGGCACCGCCGCCGCGAAGCCCGACGCGAGCACCGAGCTGCGCTTCACCCTGCCCGCGAAGACCTGCATGAAGAGCGTGTCGGCGACGGAGCGCGAGCGCGTCATCGCCACGGAGGAGGAGCTCAAGCCCGGCGCCGATCGCTTGAAGTTCTACGATCTCCCGACGCTCTGGCAGGCGCAGAATTACTACGGGTGGCTCTCTGACACCGACGGCGAGCACGGGTTCTATGAAGACATCGCCGCGAAACCCACGGCCCTCGACAAGCCCGTGGTGTTCAACCTCGACGACATCGTGCTCACCGACGCCGATCAACGGGCCCTCGGGTGGACCCACACCGACCGCCTGGCGATCTTCGCGCACACCTTCGACGACACCCTGACCGACTGCACGACCAACGGGCTGTACAAGCCCGACACGGGGAACAAGAAGCCGTGGCTCTCCAAGGAGCCTGCGTCGACGAAGCCCGAGTCGGGCGCGAACTACGTCATCGACCGCCCGCGGTGGGTGCGGGTGATCGCCGCCGACGGCAACCTCTTCGAGGTCTTTGACCACCGCACGCAAGCCAGCGACCCCGCCACCGACGACGACGTGATCGGCGCGCGCGCGGCGGTGCGCTGGGTCGACGCCACCACGGGGCCGAACGGGGCCGCCGCGGGGACGCAGTTCGCGAGCCGCCCCGCGCTGCAGCAGCCCGCCGCCGCGAAGCACTTCGCGATGCATCCCTTCGTTCAGCAAGAGTTCGTCGCGCGGTCGCTGCCGCTGGCGGCGGGCACGACGATCGACTCGTGGAGCGCGCCGCTGGGCGACACGGATCGGTTTGTCAACGGGCGCTACGACCTCGCGCTGCTTCGCTGCTGCAGCGTCGAGTCTGACAAGGAGGTCGGCGCGGTGTTGCGGTACCACCGCTTCAGCTTCGACTACACGACCTCGGTCAACACCCTCAAGAACGAGCCGTCGTCGAAGCACGCGGACTGGACCCGTGACCTCATGGTCAACCTCTCCAAGCGCTGGAACGGCGACGACGGAGTGAACCCTGAGCGCGCCCGGCTGCGACCCCAGTCGGGCTCCACGGGCCCGGAGATCAAGATCGTGACGGTGGTGCAGACCTACCCCAAGCCGAAGGCGCACTTTCATGTGAACCTCGTGGCGGAGGACGAGACCTCGTCGATGGACGCCAAGATGGGGACGGGACAGCTGCGCGTGCTGGCCTCGAATCCGACGACCAGCCGAGGCTTTGCGGCCGCCCACGAGGGGGGACACACCGGGGGGCTCCCGGACGACTACTACCCTGCGGAGCTGGGCGTGGCCGCGGGGAAGTCAAACCACATCCCGGGCAGCCCCTATGTCACCGACACGGAGGCGATGATGAAGTCCAACCGCGAGGTGCGCGCGCGGTACTTCTGGCCGCTCGCGGAGTGGCTCCGCAGCGTGAGCGGGTTTGCCAACGCGAAGTACGAGATCAAGCACGGCGCGTCGGTCTACAAGCTGCCCTACCTCCCGACCGCCAACGTGCGCCGCAGCCTCGTGGCGTGGCCGCTCACCGGCAAGGTGCACGCCAGGCCGCAGCCCAGCGGACACTGCGATGTCTACCTCTACCTCCTCGGCGACGACGAGTTCAGCCGCACCGTGCTCCCCGGGGTCGCCGGGGGAGACACCTTCGACGCGATCCTCGTGGTGATGCACATCGCCGCGTTCAGCAGCGTCTCGTCGCTCAGCGAAGCGCAGCAGAAGGCCCTCTTCACCGCGTGCAATCAGAAGATCCACGGCACGCTGAACAACAAGGTGGTCGCGAGCTTCACCGTGAAGCCTGACGACGGTCCCCCGCGGGTGCAGCGGTGCCTCGTGCACTTCATGCCCCATTTCATCTTCGGCGCGTCGTCCCGCGCGCACCTCGACGTGGCGCTGGTGGACTCCGGGACGTCGCTCGACATCTCAAACGGCAGCAACAAGTACACGCTGACCGTGCCCATCGACCTGACCTCGACGAACACGTGGAACACGTCAAAGGACCTCGTGCGGGACTACTACTTCGACGCGTTCTGCGAGTGCGTGGGCGTGTCGAGTGACACCTCGGAGTTGTCTTCCTACACGACCGCGTCGTCGTACCGGGAGATCGTGAAGAACGTCGTCGCCACCGGGCAGTCCATCAACCTGGCGAGGTCGTAGTGACAGATCGAATCCTTCGCGGCGGTGAGCCGCTCGGCGACCTCGGGGTGCCCGTCACCGCGATGCTCGACGGTGTCCCCGACGGACCCTTTCCCGCCGCGCTGCCGCCTCCGCGCTGGGCCGGGGTGCCGCGGCTCTACGCCAACGCCTCCCTCAACGGCCGCATCCCGCACCCGCTCCCCGTGGGGGCGTGGGGCGTGCGCTGGCACGCGTCGCTGCGGAGCGCGGTGCGCCCCGACGCGGTGCTCCAGGCTGCGGGGCGCGTGGTGGTGGCGCGGGAGGGTGTCTGGGAGCTCTTCGACCTCGACGGGCACCGTTACGTCCACGGCGCCACGGAGTCGCACCGGCCGGTGCTCGACCCGCAGGCCGCGCGGCTGTGGTCGGTGCTGCATCCGGGCATCCTCGTCGCGCACGACCTCGACACGGGCGCGCGTCGCTTCGTCACGTACACCCAGGGCCCGGCGACCTTTCGGAGAGACCACCTCGAGCCCACGCCGACGAACGTCTGGCTGGTGAGCATCGAGGCCCTCGACGACATCCACCAGGCCGCGCTCTCTCGAGAGGTCATCGTCGAGCGGGTGGACCTCGGGGGAGATGCCGACGCCGACGTCTCGGGGTTCCTCGCGAGCGCCAAGGCGGGGCCGGAGCTCACCTGGGTCGACGAGCAGGCCGGGTCGCGCCCGTACGAGTCCGATCCGACGAGCCTCCGCACGTCTCCGCCTTCGGAGCCTCGGATGTTCGCCGCGGCCGCCAACGGCGCGCTCACCCTCGCGACCTTCGACCGCGTCTACGTGCTCGACGCAGACCTCGCCTTTCAGCGGATCTTCGGCGGGACCTTCGAGCCGCTGGCGATGAGCGTCGACGAGCGCGGCCGCACCCACCTGTTCGTGCGCGTCGAGGAGCGATGCGAGTACTGGACCCTCGACGCCAACGGCGTGCGGGTGCTGCGCCTGTCGCTCCCGGCGTCGGTGCGCGCGATCACCGCGCCGCCCGTCGTGGCCTACAACCATACGGTCTACCTCGTGACCACCCACGCGGTCTTCGCGGTGCACCCCGACGGGCGCCTGCTCTGGACCCTGTCGTCTGAAGACGAGGTCGTCGGCGCCGTGCTCACCACCGACAATCGGCTCCTGGTCACCACCCTCGGCGCGGTCGTCGCGTTGACCGCCCAGGGTGCCTCGGAGGGCCTCTTCGGCGTCGTCGGCGACGAGCCCTTCTGCACCGCCGCGGTGATCACCGAGCAAGACACCATCGTCGTCGCCACCCGCTCCTCCCTGCTCTGCTACGAGCGCGAGGTCGTGGGCGAGCGCACCCTTACGATGGAAGGCTTCAACGGGTCCGGCGTCTGACTCACCCCTCGGCGCCGAGGTGTGTCTCCATCTCCGCGAGCGCCTCCCGCAGCATCGCCAGCGCCCGCGCGTGCAGACGGCTCGCCCACCCCTTGGTGAGCCCCAGCGCCGCGCCGCTCTGCTCGATGGTCCGCCCGTCGAAGTACACCCCGCGCAGGATCCCCCGCTCACGCTCGGGCAGCGCCTCCACCGCGCGCTCCAGCACCGAGCCCGTCTCGCGCCGCGCCGTGGCCGTCTCGGGATCCTCGCGAGGCTGCGCGCGGGTCTCGTCGGCGAGCTCGGCCAGCGCGTAGGCCGTGGCGGCCTCTTGCAGCGCCGACGCGAGCATCGCGGCCGCGCCGTCGGCGCTCACCGCGGCGAGGTCGTGCTCCCCCGCGAGGGTCTGCAGGAGGTCATCGACCGCGGCGTGGGCGGCGGCCCGCGCGCGCGCCACGGGATCATTCGCCGCGGCGTCGCGCACCCAGTCGATCATCGTGCCGCGCACGCGGTAGTACGCGTAGTTTCTGAACGAGCTCCCGCGCTCCGGGTCGAAGCGCCGCGCGGCGTCGACGAGGCCCTCGTGCCCCGGTCCCACGAGGTCGTCGACCCGCACCCACGTCGGCATGTCGCGCTGCACGGTGCGCGCGATGCGCGAGACCATCTCCACGTGCCCCCGCACGAGCTCGTCGCGCTCCGACTCGGTGAGGCGCGGGGCCATGGGCGCGCGCATCATCAAGCGCCGCCGCGCGCGCGGTCAACGCCCCGGCGCGACATCGCCCCGAATCGACCGCAGCCACGCCTGCATCGCCGCCGCCTGCTCGCCGTGCGCCGCGAGCCGTCGCGCGCGCGCCGCGGCCTGCGCGGGGCTCTCCCGGGGCGGCGGCGCGAGGGACGCGGGGGTCGTGGCGGGCAGCGGCGGCTCGAAGGCCCCGAGCACGTAGCGCGTGGGCCCGGCGCTCTCGGCGCGGTACGCGAGGGCCTGGGGCACCAGCAGCAGCAGGGCCACCGCGAGCACCCCCGCGGCGTGCGCCACCGCGGCGGCGGGGCGCTTCTCATCGCCCTTCGCGAGCACCCAGACCACCCCCAGCGCGCCGAGGTAGAAGCCCGCCATGGAGAGGTGCCCGGTGAGGTGCGCGAGGTGGCCGGCGTTGTGCGGCACGTGCCCGCCGCGCAGCAGCGGCATCATCATCTCGAAGAGCGGCGCGCCGAACTCCGTGGGGATGTGCGGGAACCACGCCGACGGCAGCGCCGTGAGCGCCAGCGCCGCGACCGTGGCGCCGCCCGCGAACACCGTGGCCACGCGCGCCCGCGCGCCCTCGCGCTCGCCCCGCAGCGCCTCGAGGCCCGCGAGCGCGGTGATGGCCAGCACGGGCACCAGCGTCACGAGGTACCGCGGACCCACCTGCCAGCCCCCGCGCCAGTTGTTCATCGCGCCGATGAGCCGTGAGAGCCCGAGGGTCGACAGCGCCATGACCCACGCCATCGCCGCGCCGCCGCGCTTCGGCCGCGGGAGCTGCGCCCCGAGCATGAACACCAGCGCCACGGTGAGGGCCGCGATCCACGGTCCCACCGCGGCGTGCGCCGAGGCGAGGGGCGCGCCCTTGAGCGCCCGCGCGGCCTTCACCAGCGCGAGCACCGCGAGGCCGAAGAAGCCCGCCGACATCGCCCGACGGCCCAGCACCGCGGCCCGCGTGGGGGTCTCGCCGGGCGCGGGGGCCGACGAGAAAAACGCCCCGAAACCCAGCAGCGAGAGCAGGAACACCGGCGTCGACGGGATGAGCCCGAAGGCCGGGTCGAACCACAGGCGCAGGCCCGCCTCCCAGGAGAACTGCGTGGCGCCGAAGAAGCCCTGGTTGGTCTCCTCGCGGAAGGTGGGGTTCTCGAGAAAGCTGTACCCGGGCTTGAACGCGTTGCCGAAGCAGCGCTGGTGGTAGAGCAGCGTGAGCCCCGTGGGGATCGCGCCCCCGAGGCCCGCGGCCACGAGCCGCAGCAGTGAGCGCCGCGAGGTCGTCGCGAGGTAGAGCCCAACGGCCAGCGCGCCCGCGAGCGCCGCGGGGAGCTTGCGGTGCGCCAGCGCGAGCACCCCGGCGACGGCCAGCGCGCTGGCGGAGGCGTAGAGCAGCCCGCGGCGCTTCTCGGCGGCGAGGGAGGTGATCCAGAGCGCGATGAAGACCGTGGCGATGCCCGCGGGGTACTCGAACATCGTGCAGCCCGCGCCGAAGAGCCCCGCGAGGAACATCACCCCCGCGCGGGTGCGGGGCTCCGCGCCCGCGGCGCGCGCGTCGTCGTCGCGCTCGCGCACGGTGGTGAGGGCCATCAGTGCCGCGCCGAAGCTCAGCGCGTTCTGCGCGTGCGAGGCGAACACCACGCTGTACGCGAAGAGCGACGAGCCCAGCATGCTGCTGAAGAACACCGCGTCGCGCAGCGCCGGGGAGCGCGTGCGGCGGTCGAGAAAGCGGTGCCAGAACCACGCGAAGAGCAGCGCCGGGAGCGCGTTGCCCGTGAGGCGCAGGAAGTACACCAGGGCCGTGCGGTCGAGCGGGGGCTTCGGCGGCGGGGCGCCGGGGCGCAGGGGCGCGGGGTGCGCGGGCGGCAGCGCGTGGCGGCCGGTGACCTTCGTGAGCAACCAGTAGAAGGGCGCGCCCACGTAGCTCGTGCCGGGCGCCTTGGACGAGTACAGCCGCCCCTCGCGCACGGCCTTGTCGTTCACGTACCCCCAGGTGGATTCAACCCGGTTGATCGCGAAGGTGTGGTCGTCGACCAGCGCCACGGTCATGTAGATCCGAACGTTCTCGTTCGGGTTGTTCACCACCGCGTGGTACGGGAACACCCAGAGGTACAGCAGCGCCACCAGCGTCACGGAGAGGGCCGTGCGGGCGCGCGAGACGGGGGGGCGTTCGGTCACATCGGTCAACGGCGGTCCTGCGAGGGATGGGGTTGTGCCCGCGAAGCCCGGGCGGCGTCAATCGCCACCCTCAGGTCACCACGCGCCGCGCGGTGACGCAGCCGCCCACCACGGTGAGCGAGAAGGTGCGTCCCTGGTAGTACGTGTCGATGGCGTGCCGCAGCGCGCGGAGCACCGACTCGGGCTGCGGCGCCCCCTCGGCGCACCAGCGCCACTCCGCGAGCGCGGCGAACTCCACCGCGGCGTCGCCGAAGAGGGACTCCGCCGAGGGGTGGTCGAGGGTGAACTCCCACGACTCCACCAGCACGTCGTCGAAGCCCCGGCGGGTGAGCTCCGCGCGCAGGGTGTCTTCGTCGGGCAGGCTCGCGGCGTAGCGCTCCACACGCTCGGTGACGCCCGGGAGATCCCGCGCCAGGGCCACCTCGCGCAGGAGGTCCAGCACCTCGGCGAAGGACCCCCGGAGGCACAGGGTGAAGGCCAATTGCCCCCGGGGTTCGAGCACCCGCGCGGCCTCGCGGATCACCCCCTCGCGCTCGAGCCCGAGGCGGTCGACGAGGTTGGCGAAGACGTGGGTGAACACCCCGTCGCCGAAGCTCAACGGATACGCCGCGCCCTGCTTCACGAAGAGCCTGCGCCCCAGCGCGGCGCCCGCGCGGGCCCGGGCGAGCTCCAGGTGCGGCGCGTCGGCGTCGAGGGCGATGACCCGGAGGTCGTCGCGGCGGTCGAGGAGGTCCACCGAGGGGTAGCCGGTGCGGCAGGCGAGGTCGAGGGCGCTGGATTTCGGCCCGAGGTCGAGGGCGTCGAGGAGGTGCCGCCCGAAGCGCTGCGCGAAGCGCGGGACAAACGCCGCGTCGTAGCGCAGCACGCGCTCCAGCGCGCGGGCCTCCTCCTCGGCGCTCATGCGGGGCTCAGCCGCGCAGCGAGCGCAGGTGCTCGATGGCGTCGGCCGCGAGCTCGCCGACGGTGAACTCGCCGCTGTCGAGCTCCTCCTCCTGCGGCACGGGGCGCTTGTCGTTGCGGAGCTTCTCGATGTCCTTGATGGCGTTGGTGTCGCCGAGGGAGGCGAGGGCCTCGATGGCCGCGCCCACCACGTCGGGCTCGGCGTGCTTCAGGAGCTTCGTGCAGAGCTTCACCCCGCCGGGCTCGCCGATCTCCGCGAGGAGGTAGGGGATCTCGGCCAGGGCGGCGGTGCGCTTGCCCTCTTCGATGGTCTTCTCGAAGGCCCGGGCGACCTCGGCGTAGCGGGAGTGCCCGAGGTCGAGCAGGGCCTCGCCGGCGCTCACCCGCACGCCCGGGTCCTCGTCGTCGAGGAGGCGCACGAGCAGGGTCAGCGCCGCGGGGCCGCCGATTTCGCCGAGCAGGTCACCGCAGCGCATGAGGCGCTCGCCGCGCTCGTCCTCGTCCTCGAGGGCGTCGGCGAGGTCCACCGCGCGGCCCAGGGCCTCGACGCGGGCGCGCTCGTCGGCGGTCTCGTGAAAGGACGCCGTGGCGCCGCGCAGCGCCCGGGCGGCGTCGAAGATGTGCGTGAGCTTCAGATCGAGGTCGGCTGACATGGGCGCGGTCTATCCTCGAAAGCCCCGAGGCGGTCAAGGCGCGCGGGAGGAATCTCCGGAGGGAGTCCCTCAGGGGTGCATCGCGGTGGAGTTCTCGTCGAGCCACAGCAGCATCTCGCGCACGCTGCCCGTGGCGAGGGCGATGCATGTGTCGGCGGCGCCGTAGTACAGCCGCAGGGTGTCGCCGTCTTCGCCGAGGGTGTACCCGCAGGGGAAGGTCACGTTGCCCACGTCGCCGAAGCGCTCGTAGTCGGTCTCGGGGCCGAAGATCCACGAGTCTCCGCGGGCGATGCAGACGTCCGGGCGCTCGAGGTCGAAGAGCGCGAGGCCGAGGCGGTAGAGGCACCCCGCGGCGGTGTGGCGCACGCCGTGGTAGATCATCAACCAGCCGCGCGGGGTCTCGATGAGCGGCGGCGAGAGGCCGACCTTGTTCGCGTCCCACCACGCGCCCTTGCGCGCGAGGAGCGCGAGGCGGTGGTGCCCCCAGTTGCGCAGGTCGGGCGAGTACGAGATCCAGATGTGCGCGCCCGAGTCGGTCATGGGTCGGTGGATGAGCGCGAAGTTCCCGTCGATGCGCCGGGGCAGCAGGGCGGCGTCTTTGTCGTCGGGCTGCATCACCAGGCCGATGCGCTCGAAGGTGTGAAAGTCGGCGGTGGTCGCGAGGGCCACGCCGGGCCCGCCCTTGCTGAACGCGGTGTAGGCGATGACGTAGCGCTTGAGCTCGTCGATGTAGGTGATCCGCGGGTCTTCGATGCCCCAGTGCTCCTCGGGGAATCCCACGGGGTCGGGGTTGAGGGTGGGCATGGGGTCCACGACCCAGCCGTCGATGCCGTTGACCGACCGTGCGGCGCAGAGGTGGGACTGCCCGCGAAAGTCTTCGACGCGGCAGAGCAGCAGGGTGGTGCCGTCGGCGAGGCGGGTCGCGGCCGGGTTGAACACCGAGTGCACGGGGTAGGGCCAGTCGGCCGCGGTGAGGATCGGCGCGGTGCCGTGGCGGCGCAGCAGCGAGGCGCGGGCCGGCGTCACAGGATCTCCAGTCCCGCGCGGGCGGACTCGGTGGTGATGGCGCGCATCTCGGCCAGCGCGAGCTGGAACGAGAGCGTCGACTCGGCGCCCTGGTTCTCGTTGGGGCGGTCGGCGTGGAGCCCGTCGCGGCAGCCGCCGGTGTCGGCGTCATAGAGCGGGAGCCGCAGCACGTTGCCGCCGAGGAACCAGTCGAAGGCCCGCCGCGCGTTCACCAGCCAGCGCACGTCGCGGGTGACGCGAAACGCCGTGAGGCACGCCGAGGTCATCGCCCAGGCCTCCAGGGGTTGTTGGTCGAAGGCCGCGAGGGGCCCTCCCCGGGGGTAGAATCCCTCGGAGCCGATGGGGGCGAAGGTGCCGTCCTCGGCGCGTTGTCGGGTCACGAGCCAATCGAGGGAGCGCAGTCCCGCGATGCGGAGTTCCTCGTGCTCGGGGCCGGTGCCCGAGAGGATCGCGGCCTGCGAGAGCCGGGCGTTGTCGTAGGTGGCGCGGTCTTCGAACCAGGGCCAGTCGGGGCTGCTGGTGCGCTGGTAGATCCCGAGCAGCCGCGGGCCGAGGGCGGCGCGGACCTCGGTGGTGACGTCGTGGCCGGGCGCGGCGTGGAGGTACTCGTCTGCGCCGAGGAGGGTGAAGGCCCAGGCCCGCGGGCTGGTGAACGCCAGCGTCGCGGGGAGCCCCTGCACGAAGAGCTCGTCGGCGATGGCGCGGTGCGCGCGGTCGGCCGAGTGCCGCACGACGTGGCCCAGGGCCCAGAGCGCGCGGCCGTGGCAGTCTTCGGAGCCCTGCGCCTCGGTCCAGCGGCGGTCGTAGCGCATGAAGTTCCGAAAGCGGCCGCTCTCGGGGACGAAGGCGTGGTGCACGAAGGCGAGGTAGCGCCCGGCGAGCGCGTGCGCGGCGGCGCTGGCGGGGTCGCCTTCGTCGATGTGGGTGGTGAGCAGCAGGGCCCGGGCGTTGTCGTCGAGGCAGTAGCCGTCCCGCTGCCGGGGGACGCTGCGCACGGCGTGCTGAAAGATCCCGGTGTCGTCGGTGAGGCGCGACACGTGGCGGAGGTCGAGCGGAGGGAGGGCCACGAGGTGATCCGACGCGTGCTTCGGGCGCTGGGGGCTTGGCGTGGCGGCGTGACCCCGCCGGGCCTCTTCGAACGCGTCGCGGTAGCGGTCGGCGACGAGGGGCCAGACGGCGCCGGCGGAGACCTCCAGCGCGCGCGCCGCGAGCTCTCCGCGGCGGGTGGGGGACGAGAAGAGGTCCACCGCGGCGGCGGCGATGGCGGCGGCGTCGCGCGGGGGCACCAGCACCCCGCGGCCCTCGGCGAGCAGCTCGCGGGCGTGGGAGTAGGGGGTGGAGATCACGGGCTTGCCTGCGCCGAGCGCGTACGAGAGCGTGCCCGAGGTGATCTGCTCCATGTTGAGGTAGGGGGTCACGTAGACGTCCGCCGCGGCGAGGAGGTCGTCGATCTCCTCGGGGGCGGCGAAGCGGTTGAGGAGCTGCACGTGCGCCGAGACCCCGAGGCGGTCGGCGCGGGCCTCGAGGGCGCGGCGGTAGCGCTCGCCCTGGTTGAGCAGCACGTGCGGGTGCGTGGCGCCCAGCACCACGTAGAGCACGTCGGGCACGCTGCGGATGATCTCGGGAAGCGCGTCGATGACGTGCTCGATGCCCTTGTCGGGCGAGAGCAGCCCGAAGGTGAACAGCACCGGCCGCGCGCCGAACCCGAGGCGCGACTTCACCTCGGTGTGCGGCGACGGGCGCGGCGTGCCGTGGGGGATCACATCGATGCGCGACGCGGGCACGTCGTAGATCTCCTGCAGCAGTTCGGCGCCGGTGTGGCTCATCACCACCAGGCGCTCGGAGCGCTCGATGACGCCCTCGAACACAAGCCGCTGCGAGGTGCTGGGGGCGGTCAGCACGGTGTGCAGCGTCGTCACGATGGGCGGCTGCAGCGCGCGCATGAGCTCCAGCACGTGGCCGCCGGCGATGCCGCCGAAGATCCCGAACTCGTGCTGCAGCGAGACCACCTGCGCGCCGCTGTCGTTGATGAATTCCGCGGCGCGCCCGTAGGCCGCGAGGTCGCCCTCGGCCACCTGCGCGCGCACCTGCGGCGGGTAGTCGTAGCGGCGGTTGAGGTCGTTCATGGCGACCACGAAGCTCTCCACGCCGCACCCGCGCGCGGAGAGCGCGTCGGAGAGGCTCGCGGTGAAGGTCGCGATGCCGCACCGGCGCGGCAGGTGATTGCCGACGAGCGCGACCTGCGGGGGGATGTGCTGGGTGGGGGAATTGATGGTGCCTCCAGCCGCGCGCCGATCGGTCGGAGGTCGACCCGGGCGTTTGGTTGTGCGTCTCCAACGCAAGTCTCGTACTCGCAGGCGCGGGCACGCTCGTCGCAGGGCCGACGGGTCGCGAAGAGAGAGAGGACCGCATGGCTCGCGTTGAGATTCAGGGGCGCACGATCACGGTGCTGGTGGATGGCTTCGATCAGGTGCTGGCGATGCGCGCGAAGATCATCGTCCCGATCGAGCATGTGCTCGGCGCGCACGCGCACCCCGACATGCGGGCGCTGCTGAACATGGAGGCGGGCACCGCGCTGCGGGGCGCGCTGGTGCCGGGGCGGCTCATCGTGGGCACGTGCCCGCTGCCCGACGGCGAGGGGATGGTCTTCTGCGACGTCCACGACCCGTCCCGGGCGATCTCCATCGAGCTGCGGCACAATCGATTTCGCCGCATCCTGGTGGAGGTCTCGGACGAGAGCCCCGAGGCGGTGTGCGAGCGCATCGAGGAGGCGTGCGCGGCGACGCGGCCGTCGCGCTGACGCCAACCGGCCACACCGGGGCATCGGCGCCCGTGCGCTCAGCAGGGATCCGTACTCTTTGCCGCGTGGG
>JBILLI010001010.1:0-2520 GCA_044376155.1 Polyangiales bacterium | reverse complement strand
GCGGGCGGCGACGCGGGGCCCCTCGCGGCGGCGTTGGAGTCGTCCTTCCAGCGGCACCTGGGCAGCATCGACCGCGTGGCCGCCTCGCCCATCCCGGTCTCGCTGGAGTGGCGCGCGCGCACCGAGCCGGGCGGGGCGCTCATCCCCTGCGCGATGGGCCTCACCGCGGCGGGCGGTCTCGGGCGACCCACCGGCGCGGGCTGCACGCGACAGTGGGAGATCCCTCCCTTCGACCACGACCGCTGCGAGGCCATCGCGGCCCTCGGGCTCGGCGTCCGCGACGGGCTTCGCCCCGCCACCCTGGGGGTCACCGAGCTCACCGCCTTCGCGCGCTACCAGCCCAGCGGCAGCACCGACCTGTGCGGCACCTACCGCGCGGAGTTCTCCCTGGGCCGACACACCGAGCGCGGACAGCTCCGCACGGTCGGCTTCGACGGCCTCGAGCGCCGCGCCAACGCGCCGGAGATCACGGCCTGCGCCAACGCCCCCGCGCGCATCGGTGAGCCCGGCGCGGGCCTCGCGAGCAGCCGCCTCGGGACCACCGTGCTCCCGGTGAGCCGCGACCTCAGGTGCACCTCAGGCGCGCAGTCCATGGCCCTCGCCGCCGACTACCTCGCCGACGTCACCCTGGCGCCGACGCAGGCCGACACCGAGGCCGCCTGCGCCGCCGACCTCACCCGCCTGCTCTCCGGTCAGGCCCCCGAGGCGCTCGGGGCGGGCGCCACCCTCGAGGCGCGCCAGGAGCTCGCGCGCACGCTGCTCAGCAACGCGGGCTGCGTCGACGCAGTGCGCCTGCTCTGGTCGCTGGAGCGCGCCGACCTCGCGCAGGTCGATCAGGCGCAGCTCGTGCACCGCCTCCTGCAGCAGTGGATGCAGGTGCAGGACATCCACCTCTCGGGCGCGCTGCGTCGCGTCCGGGTGCCGGCGCTGCTGCGCGGCCGGAGCGATCCGCGGCTGCCGGAGCCCGCGCAGGGCCTGGCGATGGCGCGCGACGCGATGGGGCTGCTGCTGCACCCCACCTACGGCGCGCTGCTCGGGAGCGCGACGACGCCGCAGGGGGTGCTGCTCAACCCCGACTACCGCGCGGCCTACCTCGGCACCGGCTACGCCGCGGCGGCGCGGGAGGGTGATCCGCAGCGGCAGCTGGTGTCGGCCACGGCGATGCGCACGCTCACGCAGGCCTTTCGCCTCGCGTCGCTGGTGCAGCGTCGCGTCGCGGGCTCGACGGAGACGGCGCAGAGCGCGACGCGCGTGGCGCTGGTGACCCTGCTGCGGCTGCGGTCGCTGGAAGACCGCGTGCTCGGCGCCGTGCCCATCGGGGGCACCGCGCCGTCGTGGGCGGGGTCGCGGCTGCAGGGCGCGCGCCAGGAGGCCTTCGGTGCGCTGCAAGAGGCGATCGACGCGCTGGCGCCGAGCGCGCTGTCGAGCGACGCGGCGCTCAACCCGGGGGAGATCCCGATCCTCTATCAGGGCAACCCCCGCACGCCCGACGCGCGCTTCTCGGCGATCTCTGACTACCTGCTGGGGGCGGTGGGTCAGACGACGGCCTTCGCGCCCTCGGCGGTGGCGGACCTTCGTCGCGCGAGCGACGCGCTCTCGGCGGCCAACGCGCGTCAGGATGAGCAGGAGTACCGCCGCCGCCTGAACGCGACGGAGGTCGCGTCGCGGATGGACGAGATCCGCGTGCGCTTCGGGCAGCTCGTGGCAGACCAGTGCGGCACGCCCGCAGGGCTGCAGCCGCGGGACGTGCTGGAGCACTGGGAAGAGGCCGCGGGGCGTCCCTTCGACGCCCGCGACTGCCACCGCCGCGAGGGCGTGAGCGGGTGCCCCGAGCCCACGGTGGCGCCGACGCCCGCGACGGATCCGGTGGAGGAGCAGCGCACGGCGCGTCTCTCGGCGCTGCGCAGCGCGTGTGCGATGGCGCGCATCCGGCGACACACCGCGCCGGGGGCCAGCACCACGGTCTGGGTGGTGCCGGGCACCGGGGGTACCCCCGCGCGCGACGGCGCGCCGACGGCGGAGCAGGCGCGCGCGACGATGCTCGCGGCGTTTCAGAGTGCGGCCATCGGGCGCACGATCCGCATGCCGCCGGACAACTACGAGTTCCGCCACCGCTTCCGCCAGCCTCGCTCGTGGGACAACACGCAGTTTACGGGAGGTCCGTGGGGGCTCGCCCTGGCCACCGCCGCGCTGGTCGCGCCGGCCGGAACTGGTTTTGGGGGTGACGACTGGAACAGGAGCGCGGAGGTCGTTGAGACCATGTTCGACCTGTACGGGTTCGGCGGTAGGTCCAATGAGGCTGGATATCAATTGACGTTGCGTGGCCTGTTCGACTTGAACTATTTTGCCTATCAGCTTCGTTGGTCGCTGGTCGGTGAGTGGCGAGCGGAGGAGCGGGGATATCGAGAGCCTCCAGGCCAGCAACAGATCGTCAACGGGGTAAGGGACTGCCCCTTTTTTTGTGGCCCAACGAGGGACTTTACCCTCCCAGTACCCTTCGCACAGGACGCCGAGCCCTGT
>JBILLI010000632.1:0-4530 GCA_044376155.1 Polyangiales bacterium | reverse complement strand
GCGACCCGCCCGGGCGCCGTCGCCGCGTGCGCCGCCGGGCGCTGCGAGTACACCTGCGCCGCGGGCTTCGGCGACTGCGACGGCGACCCGACCAACGGCTGCGAGGTGACCTTCGCGACCAGCGCGACGAACTGCGGACGCTGCGGCAACGCCTGCGCCGCCGCCAACGGCACGCCGTCCTGCATCGCCGGCGCCTGCGCCATCGCCACGTGCAACACCGGCTTCGACAACTGCGACCGCGACGCCACCAACGGCTGCGAGACCGACACCCGCACCAGCGTCACGAACTGCAGCGCCTGCGGCAGCGCCTGCCCCACCCGCGCCAACGCCTCGCCCGCGTGCGTCGCCTCGGCCTGCGCCAACGTCTGCGCCACCGGGTTCCGCGACTGCGACACCAACGCGACCAACGGCTGCGAGACCGACACGCGCACCAGCCTCACGAACTGCGGCGCCTGCGGCACCGTGTGCCCCATGCGCGCCAACGCCACGCCCGCGTGCGTCGCCTCGGCGTGCGTGAGCACCTGCGCCACGGGCTTCGGCGACTGTGACGGCAACGCCACCAACGGCTGCGAGGTCACCTTCGCGACCAGCACGACGAACTGCGGACGCTGCGGCAACGCCTGCGCCGTCGGCGCGACGTGCACCGGCGGCGTCTGCGTCACGCCGCCCAGCTGCACCGACCGGATCCAGAACGGCACCGAGACCGACGTGGACTGCGGCGGCACCTGCAACGGCTGCCTCACGGGCAACACCTGCCGCGCCAACACCGACTGCCTCAGCGGCACCTGCACCAGCGGCGCGTGCACCAGCCCGTCGTGCAGCACCTGCTTCGACACCGCGCGCAACGGCACCGAGACCGACGTGAACTGCGGCGGCGCCGACTGCGACGCGCGCTGCATCGTCGGCCGCGCGTGCGTGCGCAACAGCGACTGCCTCAGCGGCTCCTGCGTCAGCAACGTGTGCGCCGGGACCGATCCCACGACGAACAGCAACGGCGGCGGCGGCGGCGGCGGGCAGACGCACTGCTGGGGCGCGAGCGGCGGGGCGGGCTCCTACGGCACCGCGGGCGGCATCGGTGGAAACAACACGGTGTGCACCCCCTCCGTGGGCGGCACCGCGGGCGCCACCTACGGCGTGGCCGACCTCTCCCGGGTCTTCTTCGGCTCCGGCGGCGGCGGCGGCGGCGACGACTACCGTGACCCCTCGTGGGAGGGCCTCGAGGGCGGCGGCGGCGGCGGCATCGTGCTCGTCTACGCCGCCAGCGTCTCGGTGACCGGCAGCGTGAGCGCCCGCGGCGTCGACGGATTCTGCCAGAACGGCACGCTCTGCCTGCCCGGCGGCGGCTTCGACGGCGGCGGCGGCGGCGGCGGCGCGGGGGGCAGCGTGCTGATCCGCGCGGCCACGGCGACGCTCGGCGGCGGACTGGTGCGCGCGGGCGGCGGCCTCGGCGGCGTCATCGACACGACGTCGACGGGCGGCGGCCTCGGCGGCAACGGGCGCGTCGCGGTCTACGCCACCACGGCCACCGGCACCACCACCCCGGCGGCCTTCGCGGGCACCACCCTCGCGGCCCTGGGCAACGGCGCCGACGGCGCGGCGAACCTCACCACCAACACGAACCTCAACACCGCGATCATCGCCTCGGGCCGCACCGCGCCCGACGGCGAGGCCTTCCCGGTCTCGGCCCTCGGCGCGACGACGATCACCGTCGGCGGACCCGGCACCGGCAACACCGCGGCGGGCTCCGTGGGCAACTCCATCCGCGTCGGCGACGCCGTGTTGCTGATCAACCTCCGCGGCTCGCCCACGCAGAACACCAGCGTCGGGGCCTACGAGATCCTCACGGTGAGCGCCGTCTCGGGCGCGACGGTCACCGTCGACACCATCGCGAACACCTACGGCGTCGGCGGCAACGCGAACCTCGAAGGGCAGAGCGTGATGCTCCAGCGCGTGCCGAGCTACACCACCGTGAGCATCGGGCAGCGGCTCACCGCGTCGCCCTTCGACGGCCGCGTCGGTGGCGTCGTGGCGCTCCGCGCGAACGGCGCGGTGACCGTCGCGGGCAGCATCGACGTGACCGGCCTCGGCTACCGCGGCGGCGCCGCGGGGCGGCAGTGCGACAACTGCGGCCGCCAGGGCGAGTCGTTCAACGGGCGCGGCAACCGCGTCTGCCGCACCGGACCGATCTGATCCACCGCCCGCGCCGCCCTCACGGATCCAGCGACGCGATCGTGCGTTGCACGTGCGGCGCGGCGCGGTCGAAGGTCTCGGCGTCTCCCCCCGCCTCCACCACGTACACCTTCGACGGCCGCAAGAAGCCTCCCGGGCGCACGAACACCGTCGCCCAGTACCGATGCGGCCGCCCCCCCACGGTCTGCACATACCGCAGCTGCACCCCGCGCATCCCCGCGCTCGTCTGCGTCGCCAGGGGGTCCCCGTCGGGCTCATAGCCCCGCGCGCGCAGTCGCTCGTCCACCGCGCGGATCCAGAAGTCCACGCTCGCCTCGGGGCGGTTGCGCATCACCCGCACGCCCACCACGACGCCGTCGGCCGAGGCCACCCGGCGGTCATAGTGGTCATCGTCGACGCGGGCGAAGCCCTCCTGCGCGCGCAGGGTGACCCCGCACGCCGAGGTGCTCATCGCGGCGCAGAGCAGTCCCACGAACATCCATCGCGTGCGCATGGCTCAGTCCTCTCCCGACAGGTTCAACAGACGATCCAACCCGAGCTCGTGGAGCCAGCGCACCGGCAGGTTCAGCACCCGCCGCGGCGGAACGACCTCCACGGTGCGTGGCGCGGCGATCACCGTGGGCCGCGGCTCCAGCGTCACGCTGATGAGCGAGAACGCCACGCGCGCAGAGAGAAAGCGCATGCGGCCCTGGAGCCGGTCGATCTCCGCGGTGACCCGCTCAAGCTCGTGCTCCACCTGCAGCGCCTCGGCCATGCTCCCCGCGCGCCGCAGGAACTCCTCCAGCCGCTGCCGCACCGCGCGGAGGTTCTGCAGCCGCACCTCGGCGTCGTGAAACTCCTCAGAGACATCGCTCGCGGCGACGTTGCGTCGCAGCACCTCGCCGCTGCCCTCTACCGCGGTGACGCTCTCGTGAAAGCGCGCCGAGGGCACGCGCACCTGAATGCTCGTGTCGTTGCGCGCGACGAGGTAGCCCCCGCGCTCCCGCGCGTTGGTGAGCACGCGGTCGAGCACGTCGTCGAAGCGCTCGCGCTCCACGCGCAGCGCGAAGTCCGCGGTGTAGATCAGCATGGGCGCGGCGGCGGGCGCGCTCTGCCCCGGCGCGGTCTCCGCGGGCGTGGTGCTCGCGGCGGTGTTCGCGGCGGGCCCTGCGGCGACGCCGGATTGCGCAGGAGGCTCCGCGGGCGCGCTCGCGGGGGAGCTGTCTTCGGCCACCGCGCCGCCGGGGGCCTGCGCGGCGTGCATGGGGGCTGGGGGCGCCATGGCCCCCGCGTAGTGGCTGCCGCTCGCGCACGCCGAGAGCATGGCGCTCACGCCGACGGCCACGACGAGCCGTGGAACGATCTGTCTCGTGTTCATCGCGCAGGGAACGCGCGACGGGGTCAGTCGCTTACAGGTCGTCGCACGCGCGACTCCATCACCACGGGCACGCCCTCCGAGGGGGCGAGGGTGATGGCCCGGCGCACGGTGCGCAGGGGCTTCGTGTTCTCGAGTCGAAACTCACACCGGCTGTAGAGCGCCGCGAGCACGATCTTCATCTCGTAGAGGGCGAACGACATCCCGATGCACTTGCGAATGCCGCCGCCGAAGGGCAGCCACTCCGACGGGCTGTAGCGCTTCTCGATGAAGCGCCAGGGGTCGAAGCGCTCGGGGTCCTTCCACACGTCCTCGCGGCGGTGGGTGAGGTACACGGAGCAGGCCACGGCGACGCCCGCGGGCAGGTCCATGTCGCCGATGCGCACCGGGCGCTGGAGCACGCGGCCCACCAGCGGCACGATGGGCTGCAGCCGCAGCGACTCGCGCACCACGGCGTCGAGGAACTCCAGCTTCATGATCCGCTCGGGGGTGAGCGGACCCTCCGCCATCGCGGCGGTGACCTCGTCGCGCAGGGCGGTCTCGGCCTTCGGGTTGGTGAGCAGCCAGCGCATGGCCCACGAGAGCCCCGTGGCGGTGGTCTCGTGCCCGGCGACGAGCAGGGTCACGAGCTGATCGCGCAGGTCCTGCTCCGAGAGGGCGTTGCCGTCTTCGTCGCGGGCCGCGAGGAGCATCGAGAGCACGTCGTTCGCACCGTCACCCTGCGCCGCGCGCCGCCGGTCGATGAGCGCGCGAAACTCCTTCTCGCCCGCCTCCATCCTGCGCAAGAACCTCCCCCACGGCGACCACGGCCCCCAGTCCCGCTGCACCGCGGGGATCAGCAGCCCCGGCCACGTGCCGATCTCGATGAGCTCCGTGAGCGTGTGGTGCATGCGCTCCCGCTGCGCCTCGTCGCCGAGGCCGAACACCGTGCGCAGGATGATCTCCAGCGTGATCGCCTGCATCGGACCATGGATCGCAAACGGCTT
>JBILLI010000492.1:0-5889 GCA_044376155.1 Polyangiales bacterium | reverse complement strand
GAGGGCGCCACGGCGACGTCGGCGACGCCGGGGACCTCGCGCACGCGGTGGGGCGACACGGCGGTCGACGACTCGGCGACGGAGAACAGCGTGGTCCCGGTTGATTCCAGGCGCGTCGCGGGGCCGAGCCAGAGCCCGAGCTCCACCAGCGCGCGGCGGGCGGCGTCGATGTCCGCCCCGGGGTGCAGCGTGATGATCATGTCACTTCCTCCGATCCACCATGCTCACGGCGACGTCGGCGAGGGCGTCTCGGGCCCTCCCCGGCGGCAGCGCGTGCAGCGTGGCCACGGCCTCTCGCACCAGCCGCTGGGCCAGCGCGCGGCTCTCGTCTGCGGCCCCCGTGCTGCGCAGCGCGGCGCTCACCGCGCGGTGCAGGGCGGGGTCGGCGGCGTCGCCCTCGGCGAGGGCCTCGATGAGCAGGTCGCGCAGACGGGGGTCCCGCTCGATGGCCACCATCAACGGGTGCGTGAGCTTGCCCTCGCGCAGGTCGGAGAAGGCCTCCTTGCCCATCTCGGCGTGGTCGCCCACGAGGTCGAGCACGTCGTCCATCACCTGGAACGCCACGCCGAGCTTCGCGCCGTAGCCCTCGAGCAGCGCGCAGTCGGCCTCGCGCAGGCCCCCCGCGCGGGCCCCGGCGAAGAGCGCCCAGCGGAACAGCGACGCGGTCTTGCCCTCGACCACCTGAAAGTACGCCTCGGTGCCCTGCGGGACCTTCGCCCGCATCGCGAGCTGCAGCGCCTCGCCCGCGAGCATCTGCCGCAGCACCACCAGCGAGCGGTCGAGCAGGTCGTCGAAGCCCGTGCGACGGATGCGGGTGATGCCCTCCACCAGCAGCCAGTCGCCCGCGAAGATCGACGCGGTGTTGCCGTAGACCACCCGCGCCGCGGGGGCGCCCCGGCGGAGGTCGCCGAGGTCGACCACGTCGTCGTGAAGCAGGGTGGCGTCGTGGATGAGCTCCGCGGCCACGGCGAGGTCCCGCGCGTGGCGGTCGAAGCCCGTGCCCACCCGCGCGGCCAGGGCCACGCACATGGGGCGCAGCCGCTTGCCGCCCTGCCGGAGCAGGTGCATCGCCGCGCCGCGCATGGGGTCGTCGCCGCGCTCGATGCCCGCGAGCTCGGTCTCCACCTCGGCGAGGTCCCCGGCGATCCACGCGCGGAGGTCGGCGATGCGGGCCGCGGCCTCGGGCGCGCCGCGCTCGGCGGAGACCCGCTCCAGCGTGGCCATGGTGTCGTCGCGCTGCGCGCGGTCGATGGTCAGACTCATGCTTTCCGTCCCTTCTGCCCCGCGGCCGCCGCGGCGGGTCGCGCCAGGCCGAGCAGGTCACCGAACTCCGAGAAATCCGCGCGCCGCGAGGCGAGGAAGCTCTCGATCACGAGCTCCCCCATCTGCGCGAAGCTCAGCAGCCGCTGGAGCTTCTCGATGCGCGCCCGCGAGCGCTGCCCCTGCGGAGCCCCCTTGAGCATCGCCCGTGACCGCTCCAACCGCTCCCGCACCGAGCGCAGCAAGAAGCGCTCGCGCTCATGCACCACCTTGGAGATCATTCGCCAGAAGTCGGTCTCGGCCTCGTAGAACTCCTTGCGCTCCCCGGGCCGCCACACGCGCCGGGCCACGCCCCAGCGCTGCAGCTCCGTGAGCGAGGTGCTCACCGCCCCCGCGGACATCTGCAGGCGCTCGGTGAGCTCCCCCGCGCACATAGGCTCGTCGTGGAGGTACAGCACCGTCCACATCCGCCCCAGCGCCTTGCGAAAGCCCCAGTGCTCGATGACGTCACCGATGGCCTCGGCGGCGAGCAGCTCGGCCTCGTGCTCCTGGGTGAGTTCCATCATGACTCCTGAACTTTCAGAAAGTTCTGAAGGATTCATAGTTCTGCCCCACGGCCGGGTCAATGCCCGGCAGGGCGTTCCGTGGGAGGGGGGTTTCGCGCTACGAATCTCCGGGCACCCGCCCCGGCGCGGCGGCGCTGCGGGAGACACCACTGCGATGAGCGACAACGCCTCCGTGCGCGAGGTGAACGGCCTCTACGAGCTCACCTCCGAGCCGCACGGGCCCTACACCAACGAAGACCTCGCCCCCACCACCCTCGCGGGCCGCAAGTGGGCCATGAAGGACATCGCCGCGCTGTGGATCTCCATGGCCGCGTGCGTGCCCACCTACACCCTCGCCTCGTCGCTCATCGAGCAGGGCATGAACTGGTGGCAGGCGGTGCTCACGATCTTCCTGGGCAACTCCATCGTGCTGATCCCGATGGTGCTCAACGCCCACGCGGGCACGAAGTACGGCATCCCCTTCCCGGTGTACTGCCGCGCGGCCTTCGGCGTGCTCGGGGCCAACGTGCCCGCGGTGCTGCGCGCCCTCGTGGCCTGCGGGTGGTTCGGGATTCAAGCGTGGATCGGCGGCTCGGCGATCTACCAGGTGCTCGCGGTCTTCGCGCCCTCCATCACCCACCTCGCGCCCATCGGGTTCCTGGGCA
Organism: Polyangiales bacterium; assembly: GCA_044376155.1. Taxonomy (GTDB): domain Bacteria; phylum Myxococcota_A; class Polyangia; order Polyangiales; genus JAWKRB01. Next base: position 3,419 of record JBILLI010000492.1, on the reverse strand, counting down.
TCAACGCCGCGCAGCTGGCGTGCTTCTTCGTGTTCTGGGGGATGAACCTCTACGTCATCCACCGCGGGATCGACTCGATCCGCGTGCTGCTGAACATCAAGGCCCCGCTGCTGCTGCTCATGGGCCTCGCCCTGCTCGCGTGGGCCTACCGCGCCGCGGGGGGCTTCGGCGCGATGCTCTCCACCCCCTCGGCGTTTGACCCCGGGCAGCGCCGCGCGGGGGAGTTCTGGGCCTTCTTCTTCCCCGCCCTCACGGGGATGGTGGGCTTCTGGGCCACGCTCTCGCTGAACATCCCCGACTTCACCCGCTACGCGTATTCACAGCGCGACCAGGTGCTCGGACAGGCCCTCGGGCTCCCCACCACCATGGGGCTCTACAGCTTCATCGGCGTCGCCGTGACCTCGGCCACCGTGGTGATCTTCGGCACCACCATCTGGGACCCGGTGGTGCTCGTGACCCGCTTTCGCAACCCCGCGGTGCTGGTGGTGGCGCTGGTGTGCCTGGGCATCGCCACGCTCGCCACGAACATCGCCGCCAACGTGGTCTCGCCCGCCAACGACTTCGCCAACCTCAACCCCGCGAAGATCTCGTTCCGCGCCGGGGGATACATCACCGGAGTCATCGGCGTGCTGATGATGCCCTGGAAGCTCGTCGCCGACCCCTCGGGCTACATCTTCAAGTGGCTCGTGGCCTACTCCGCGCTGCTGGGCTCCATCGGCGGCGTGCTCATCGCAGACTACTTCGTGGTGCGCGCGAAGAGCCTCGATCTCCCGGGGCTCTACGCGAAAGACGGCCCGTACTGGTACCGCGGCGGATGGAACCCCGCGGCCTTCGTCGCCCTCGCCGCGGGCATCGCGCCGAACATCCCGGGCTTTCTCGGCACCGTGGGCGCCGCGACGGTGCCGCAGTTCTGGGTGAAGCTCTATCACTACGCGTGGTTCGTGAGCTTCGGCCTCGCCTTCGGGGTCTACCTCGCGCTCATGCCCCGGCGCCGCGCCGTGCTACCGTCGACGGCGTGAGACCCGCGCTGACGCTGGCCATGGCCCTCGCCCTCGGCGCGTGCGGAGGGTCCAACCGGTCCACCCCGCCGACGCCGCCGAGTGATCCGCCGCCGTTGGTCGCGGCCCTGCGCTGCACCCTCGGCGAGGGGGTCGCGCCGACGCCCGCGAACGCGTCCATTCGCGACTCGCTGCCGTGGGTCGCCAACGGCCCGCGCGGCCTGCGGCTCGTCGCGCAGGCGCACCGCTTCGACGGGAACTTCGAGTCCTTCGGGCTCTACCTCGACGACCCCGCGGCGCCCGTGGTGCGCGACATCGGCCTGGGCACCCCGGGCTCCATCGCGTGGACCGGCACGGTGCACCTCGCCATCGCCCGCGACCGCCTGCTGCGCTTCGACGCGGCCTTCGCGCGCGACCTCGGTCCGCGGCTGAGCTTTCCCGTCAACGCCTGCCACGCCTCGCTCACCGAGGGCCGCGGCGGCGCCCTCGCGGTGTGGGGCCGGGCGCAGGGCGAGCGCGGGTGCTTCGAGTCCATCGCGTGGATGCAGGCCTTCGACGCCGAGGGCCTCGCCCGGGGCCCCGCGGTGCCCGTGCCCGTGCCCGAGGGCAGCATGATGCCCCTCGTTCGTTGGGTGCGCGCGCGGTGGGACTTCGGCCGCTACGTGGTCACCGCCGAGTTCGCGCACAGCGGGCTGTGGTCGTGGGTGCTCGACGCCGAGGGCCGGGTGCTCGGGCAGCGGGCCGACGCCGTGGCCTGCCCGCGCGTGGGCTGCGTCGCGGTGACCGCCGAGCAGACCTCGGGCGATGACAGCGACGGCAGCGCGACCCTGCTGCGCGTGCGCGGCGTGGAGGGTGACGCCGAGGGCTTCGCTACCACCGCCTCGGCCCGCGAGGTGCGCGGGCTCGTCGCGAGCGGCGACCGGGTGCTGGTGCTCCACGACACGCCCGACCGCACCGGCTGCGGGCTCACCGTGGTCGATGTCGCGCGGCGCAGCACGGTGGTGCAGCTCCGCGACGACGCCATGGCCTGCGCCGAGGCCCACGTGCGCGCCCGCCCGCGGGGCTTTCTGCTCGCCGAGCGCGACCCGCAGCGCGGCCCCGTCACGCGCACCCTCGACTGCACCGACTGATGTACGCGCTCGCCCGTCGCGCCCTCTTCACCCTCGACGCCGAGCGCGCCCACGAGCTCGTGGCCCTCGGGCTCCGCGCCGCGCACCAGGCGCCGTGGATGCAGTCGGTGATCCGCGCCGTCACCGCGCCCGCGCACGACCCGCGGCTCGCCGTGCGCTGCCTCGGGCGCACCTTCGAGAGCCCCCTCGGCGTGGCCGCGGGCTTCGACAAGGGCGCGGTGATGTACAACGCCTTGGGCGCCTTGGGCTTCGGCGCGGTGGAGGTGGGCACGGTGACCGCCCTGGGGCAGCCCGGCAACCCCCGCCCGCGGCTGTTTCGCCTCCCCGACGACGGCGCGCTGCTCAACCGCATGGGCTTCAACAACGACGGCGCCGAGGCCGCAGAGCGCGCGGTGAGGGCGGTGCCGCCGCGGGGGGTGGTGCTCGGGGTGAACCTCGGAAAGTCCAAGGTCACCCCCCTGGAGCGCGCGCACGAAGACTACCGCGACAGCGCCGCGCGCCTCGGCCCCCTCGCGGACTACCTCGTGATCAACGTCTCCTCGCCCAACACCCCGGGGCTCCGCGCGCTGCAGTCCGTCGAGGCCCTGGAGGGGATCATCACCGCCGTGCGCGAGGCCACCGCCGCCCGCCCCGTGCCCCTGCTCGTGAAGCTCGCCCCCGACCTCGCCGACGAGGACCTCGACGCCGTCACCGACCTCGCGCGCACCCTGCGCCTCGACGGCCTCGTGGCGACGAACACCACCATCCGCCGCGACGGCTTGCGGGATCCCGAGGCGGCGAAGGCCCTGGGCGACGGCGGGGTCTCCGGGGCGCCCGTGAAGGCGCGGTCCACCGAGGTGATCCGACGCATTCGCCGGCGCGCGGGGGGAGAGCTCACCCTCATCGGCGTCGGGGGCGTGCGCACGGCCGACGACGCGTGGGAGAAGATCGCCGCGGGCGCCTCCCTCGTGCAGGTCTACACGGGCTTCGTCTACGAAGGGCCCACGATGGCCCGGCGCATCCTCGCGGGCCTCCTTCAGCGCATGGACCGCGAGGGCGTCGCGTCCATCGACGCCGTCGTGGGGTCGGCGTCGTGAGGCGCGCGCTCAGCCTCGCCCTCGTCGTCGCCGCCAGCGCGGTCGTCGCGCAGCCCCGCCCCCCCGAGTCGACCCTGCGGCTGCGCTTTCGCGCGCCGAGCAGCGCCCGCTACGCCGCGCACAGCGTGCAGCGGGCCACGGTCGGGCCGCGGGAGTCTCGCACCGAGACCCGCCTGCGCTTCTCGCTGCAGACCGACGCCGTGAGCCCCGAGGGC
>JBILLI010000238.1:0-10062 GCA_044376155.1 Polyangiales bacterium | reverse complement strand
GCGCTGCGGGTGACCGAGGCCCGCCTCGACGCCGAGGCGCTCCCCACGGCGCTGCGCACCCGGGTGCAGCGCGCGCTGGGGGCCGTCTCGCTGCGCTACCAGGAGACCCCCCGCGGGGAGGTCCGCGCGCGGGCGCTGCAGGGCGCCGACGACCCTGCCCTGCGGGATGTGCTGGAGTCGGTGCTGCGGAGCTTTGACGCGTACCTCCCGGTGCTGCCCGAGGCGCCCGTGGCCGTGGGGGCGCGGTGGTCCGCGGTGCGGGAGCTGGGCGGATCGCCGGTGTCGGGCGTGCGCGCGGGGTTGCGCTGCGAGGCGGAGTACACACTGCGCGAGCTGCGCCCCGACGGCGCGGCGGTGCTCGACCTGCGGCTGACCCTGCGCGTCCCCGACGGGTCCGTGCTTGCGGGCGTGCCCATGCGCGGCGAGGGGCAGGCCAGCGGCGAGGCCGTGGTCGACCTCGCGGCCGGGCTGGTTCGTGAAGCCCGGGTGCGCGGGGTGTTCACCGCCCGGCTCACGGTGCGGGGGCAGGAGGTCGTTCTGCCCTCTCGCTTCGAGGACGAGCTGCGCCTCGAAGGCGCCACGCCCCCGCGCCCCCGTGGCGGTCGTGTTGACGGATGAGAAATCCGGGGCACTCTAGGAGCGGTGATGCAAGAGCGCGTCTCGCACACAAACCCTCTGATCCTCGGCTCGCGCTCCCCGCGACGGCTGGAACTCCTGCGCGCGGTGGGCATCCCCGTGGAGGTCGCCGAGGCTGAGATCGACGAGGTCCTGCAGCCCGGCGAGCGCCCCGACGCGATGGCCACGCGCCTCGCGCGGCAGAAGGGCGCCGCGGTGCTCTACGCTCTGGGCCGCGCCGGCCGCGGGGTCGAGGGCCGCTGGATGCTCTGCGCCGACACCATCGTGCACATCGGCGGAGAGCTCCTGGGCAAGCCCCGTGACCTCGACGACGCCCGGCGCATCCTGCGGCTGCTCTCGGGCCGCACGCACCACGTCACCACGGGCTTCGTGCTCCACGGCGAAGACGCCTTCGACGCGCCCGCCTACGCCGAGACCACCGCGGTGACCTTTCGCGCGCTCTCCGAAGACGAGGTGCGCCGCTACGTCGCCACCGGCGAGGGCGTCGACAAGGCCGGCGGCTACGCCATTCAGGGCCTCGCGGGGGCCTTCGTGGAGCGCATCGAGGGCAGCTACGCCAACGTCGTGGGCCTGCCCGTGCACCGCGTCGTCGAGGCCCTGCTCCGCCTCGACGCCCTCGAGGCCTATCCCCTGTGAGCCCCGCTGACTCCGTGCCCGCGGCCCTCGCCGCGGTGCGCGCGCGCATCGACGCCGCCGCCCGCGCGTGCGGCCGCGACCCCGCCGACATCACCCTCGTCGCGGTGTCGAAGCTCCAACCCGAGGCCCTCATCCGCGCCGCCTACGCCTGCGGCCAGCGCGATTTCGGCGAGAACTACGTGCAAGAGCTGGTGAGCAAGCGCGAGGCCCTGGCCGACCTCCCCGACCTGCGCTGGCACCTCATCGGGCACCTGCAGCGCAACAAGGCGAAGTACGTCGCGCCCTTCGTGCACCTCGCGCACACCGTCGACGACCGCGACCTCGGCGCCGAGCTCGGGCGCCGCGCGGCCTCCGCGGGTCGCGTGCTCGACGCGCTGGTGCAGGTGAACGTTGGGGGAGAGGCGCAGAAGTCGGGCTGCGCGCCGGGTGACCTCGCGGCGCTGCTGCGCGACCTCGCGGCGGTCGAGGGGCTGCGCGTGCGGGGCTTGATGACCGTTCCGCCGCACACCGACGACCCCGCGGGGGCGCAGCCCTTCTTCGACGCGCTGCGGGCGCTGCGCGACGCGCACGGCGGCCCCGAGGCGCTCCCGACGCTGTCGATGGGGATGACCCACGACCTCGAGGTCGCCGTCGCCGCGGGCGCCACGCTGGTGCGCGTGGGCACGGCGATCTTCGGCGCCCGAGGCTGACCCGCGCGGCTCTGGTACCGTCGCGCGCATGAGCGACCTGCGCGCCGACCTCGCGTTCTTCCTCTACGACTGGCTCGACACGGCGTCGCTCTGCGCGCGCCCGCGCTTCGCCTCGCAAGACCGCGCGACCTGGGACGAGGTGCTGCGCACCTGCGAGCGCATCGCCCGCGAGCGCTTCGCGCCGCACAACCGCCTCGTCGACACCCGCGAGCCCGCGCTGGTCGACGGCCGCGTGGTGCTCCCCGCAGAGACCGCCGACGCCCTCGGCGCCTTCGCCGAAGCGGGCCTGCTCGCGGGCGCGCACGACGAGTCCCTGGGCGGGATGCAGCTCCCGCATGTGGTCGAGACCGCCGGCATGGGCTTCTTTCACCACGCGAGCGTGGGCATCAGCGGGTACGCGCTGCTCACCATGGGCAACGCGAACCTCCTGCGCGCGCACGGCACCCCCGCGCAGATCGACGCCTTCGTGCGCCCGGCGCTGCAGGGACGCACCTTCGGCACCATGTGCCTCAGCGAGCCCGACGCGGGGTCGAGCCTCTCGGACATCACCACCCGCGCGGTGCCCGACGGCGCAGGGAGCGAAGATGACCCGCTGGGCCCGCGCTATCGCCTCACCGGCACCAAGATGTGGATCTCGGGGGGTGAGCACGAGATGGGCGAGAACATCGTGCACCTGGTGATCGCGAAGGTGCCCGACGCGCAGGGCCGCCTGCCGCCCGGGGTGCGGGGCATCTCGCTCTTCGTGGTGCCGCGGTGGCTGGTGAGCGCGCAGGGAGAACCCACCGACGCGCGCAACGACGTCGCGCTCGCGGGGCTCAACCACAAGTGCGGCTACCGCGGCACGGTGAACACCCTGCTGAGCTTCGGCGAGGGGAGGTACCCGGTCGATGGCGCGGCGGGCGCGGTGGGGTACCGCGTGGGCGACGCGGGGCGCGGCCTCGCGTGCATGTTCCACATGATGAACGAGGCACGCATCGGCGTGGGGCTCGGCGCGGCCATGCTCGGCGTCGCGGGCTACGGGTGCGCGCTGGCGTACGCGCGGGAGCGCCGCCAGGGCCGCCCGGTGGGCCCCCGCGGCAAGGACCCGACGACCCCGCCCGTGCCCATCGTCGAGCACGCCGACGTGCGGCGCATGCTGCTCGCGCAGAAGTCCTACGCCGAGGGGGCGACGGCGTTGTTGTTGTACTGCGCGCGCCTCGTCGACGAGCAGCGCACGGGCGAGGCCGACGCGGCGCGCGAGGCCGGGCTGCTGCTGGAACTCCTGACGCCCATCGCGAAGAGCTGGCCCAGCGAGTGGTGCCTGGAGGCCAACAGCCTCGCGATGCAGGTGCTCGGCGGCTACGGCTACGCGCGCGACTTCGCCGTGGAGCAGCACTGGCGCGACAACCGCTTGAACATGATCCATGAGGGCGCGCACGGGATCCACGGGCTCGACCTGCTCGGGCGCAAGGTGCTGATGGAGGGCGGCGCGGCCCTCGGGGCGCTCGCCGCCCGCACCGCCGACACCGCCGCCCGCGCCCGCGCCGTGCCCGCCCTCGCGGCGCACGCCGACGCCCTGGACCGCGCCGTCGCCGCCGTGGGCGCGGCCACCGCCGAGGCGTGGAGCACGCGCGACCCCGAGGCCGCCCTCGCCAACGCGACGCCCTACCTCCAGGCCTTCGGGCACACCGTGCTCGCGTGGATCTGGCTCGACGTCGCGGTGGCCGCGGCTCGGGTCGAGGGCGACCTCGCGCGCGGGAAGCTCCAGGCCGCGCGGTATTTCTTTCGCTACGAGCTCCCGCGGGTCGACGCGTGGCTCGCGGTGGTGTCCACGCGCGACGACACCTGCCGCGCGATGAACGACGGGTGGTGGTGAGATTCAGCCGTCGCGGCGGGCGAGCTGCTCGTCGTCGCTGAGCAGGGCCTGGTCGATGACCGCGAGGGCCTCGCCGATGGCCTTGCGCGCGGCCGCCTCGACCTCGCGGGCGCGCTCCTCGGCGACGGCCACGGCCTTGCGCTGGCCCTCCTGGGCGGCCTGGCTGCGCGCGCGCTCGGAGAGCACCTCGTCGGCGAGGTTGAGCGCGAGCATCGCGAGGACCTGCGTGGGTGACGCGCCGCGCCCCGCTCGCTGCAGGGTCTCGTAGCGCTCGTTCACCAGCGCCGCGAGGGCGGTGACGTGCTCGCCGTCGGACTGTCCCGACAGGCGCAGGCGCTGACCCGCGACGTCGATCACCACCGGGGCGCGTGTGGATGTGCTCGGAGGCTGCACGTTGTCCACGCTATCGAGAGTGCCGCTGCACCACAAGGGCAACGCGACAGGAGTCGCTCAGAGCTCCCGGTCCAACGCTTCATCGTCGTCGGGGTTGCTCGCGCTGCGACGCAGCACCGCAGAGAGTGCGTCGAGCGGGTCGAATCCCATGACCGATCGAAGGTCCGTCACGGCCATCCAGCTCGCGAACGCGCGCGCCGCCACGGCCACCGGCGCCACGGCCTCCATCAGCGTCGCCACCTCCCGCACGTTGCGCGCGAAGAGGCGCACCGCGTCCGCGCCCACGGCCACGCCCGCCCACGTGGGCAGCGGGTCGAAGATCACCTCGCGGCGCGCCACCGCCTGCGTCCACGCGCCCGGCGAATCATTGCGGAGCAGCGACCGCAGGACCTCGGTGCGCGCGTAGAGCCCGAGGGAGAGCGGCCCGGCCCACGCGTCGCACGCCGCGCGGAGGGCGCGGTGGTCGGCCTCGAGGTCGCCGCGCAGGGGGCCGCAGAGCCGCGAGATCACCTCCGGGCCGTGCACGAAGGTCAGCCCGGCGCCCTCGCGGTGCGCGACGAGGCCGGTGTCGAGGCGGCCCTCGTCGAAGAGCGCGATGAGCACGCCGTGACCCGAGGGCAGCGCGCGGTCCCACGCCGCGCGGAGGGCGTTGGCGGGCGGCAGGGGCATCGACGGCGGCAGCCCCGGCGCGAGGTACGCCGCGCGCTCGTCGAGCAGCTCGCGCACCACGCCGGCGAGGATCCACAGGGTGGTCCAGGTGTCGTCGTCGAGGGTGAGCCGGCCGCCGAGTCGCTCGTAGAGCGAGGCCAGCGCGCCGGGGCGCAGGGCCACGGCGAAACGGGCGTCGTGGCGCTGCGCGAAGGCGTCGAGCTCCCGCGGCGAGGTCCAGGTGTCCAGGGGCAGGGCGCCCCGGGCAGAGTGCACCGCGCCCGTTGCGACGTCGCCGCTGGCGGCGAGCTGCACCATCACCACGCCCCCGCGCCGCCGCGCGCGCCCGTCGAAGGACCACGCCTGCGGCGGGTGCGACGCCGCCCCCGGCACCACCAGGGTGAGCAGCCGGTGCCAGCTCCGCGCGTCGAAGCCCTCGATGCGCGTGTCGTGAACGATCATCGCTCGCCTCCCGCGCGCAGCACCCGCACCTCGCCCTCGGCGACGTCCACCGCGTCGACCGCGGCGCCATGCTCGTCGCGCCACCCCTCGATCACGCGCACCACGGCCGTCTCCTCCGACGCGGACACGGCCACGAGGCACCGCCCCTCGGGCCCCTCCACCGCGCGCAGCAGCGCCGCGCCCGGCGGGGTCACCGAGGTCACCCAGGGAGCGTCGGTCGGCGCGCACCACGCGGGGTCCTCCGCCAGGATGAACGGCCGCGCCTCACGCTGCAGCGCCTGCTCGCGTCGGCTGACCTCGTCACCTCCCTGCGCCAACGCGGGGTGCGCGAGCGACGCCAGGGTCGCCGCGCGCGGCAGCTCGCCCAACGCCGGCGCGCTCCACCACGCGCGCACCCGCGCGGCGTCGACCGTCACGACCTCGGCGCGCTCGGTCTCGGGCCGCGCCTCGGGCCACGCCGCGGCGTCGGCCAGGGCCTTCGCCCAGTGCGCCGCGTGCGCCCGGGGTCGCCCCTTCTCGTCGAGCAGCGCGCCGGGCCAGCGGTGCCCCACACAGCCCGCGGCCACGGTGATCGCCCTGGGCCCCGCGGCCAGCGCCACCCGCGCGGCCTGGAGCGCGTGCGTGGCGCGCACGGGCGCGGCGAAGGGCGCGCTCCCCGAGCTCAGCTCCAGCAGCGCGCCGTGGGGCAGTGTGGTGGCGAGGCGCGCGAGGCGCCAGAGGCCCTCGACGCCCCAGCGCGGCGAGGCCGCCCGGAGCATCACCGCGCGCGCCGCGGCGAGCTCCAGCGTATGCGGGCTCGTAAGGGCGTGGCCGCCTGCGGCGTAGACCAGCGCGTCGTCGCGCACCCCCGCGGCACGGGCCGCGTTGGCGAGGTGATCGAGGTACGCGCGGAGCGTCTCCGCGGGGTCTTCGCCGCCGGCGGGGAGGTCGGGGTGGTGGTCCCGGTCGTCGGGCGCGTCGCGGAGCGTGCGCAGGGCCGCGGGGCCCAGCACCACCGCGGTCACCACGCCCCGCGCGACGAGCGGCGCGAGCAGCGCCGACGCCGCGCGCACCCACCCCGCGCTCTCGTCGCGCCACCGGCCGCTCCCGAAGGACGGCACCGGCATCACGCGCAGCCCGTCGAGGGTCACCACGGGGTTGCCGCGCCGCGTGCGCGCGCACACGCCCGGGTCGCGCAGCAGGCGGTCGGGGACCCCCATCGCGGGCGCGTCGTCGGCGCAGGTCGGGCCGAGGCGCACGATCGCTCGAAGTCCCTCTGCCGCAACGAGATCAAAGAACTTCGAGAGGTCCCGCGGGGCGCCGAGGTCGGCCGCGCCGCCGCGGTCGTGCTCGCGCCAGACGAGCGGGATGTCGACGGCGTCGAAGCCCAGGCTGCGCAGCGCGGCGAGCGCGGTGGGCCACACGCTCGGGTCCAGGGTTGTGGGGCGCAGCACCGCCGCGCGAGACGACACGATCACGGCGGGAAGCTAGCACTCCTCGGGACCTCGCGATCCACCGCGGCGTCGAAGCGGTCCCAGCGGTCGGTGGTGAGGTCGTGGGCGAGCAGCACCTCCTCGTCGGGCGCGACGCGCACGAGCCAGACGATCTGCGCGCCGTGCCGCGCGACGCCCAGCACCGCGGCCACCCGCCGACGCACGTCCCCCTCGACGAAGGCGCGCGGCGCCGCGAGCCCGTCGGGCCGTCGACGGAGCTCCACGGCCCGCAGCGCGTGGTGGTGCGGCGGGGGCTCGAGGCCCGCCTCGGCGCAGAGTTCCCGGGCCGCCACCGCGCCGCGCATCGACGCCGCCGCGGAGATGCCCGGCCCGTCGATGACGAGCACGAGGTCACACCCGATGGCGACCTGTCGCACCAGCACCGAGCGCCGCCCGCCCTCCACGCGCAGCTCGCCCAGCCCGCCGAGCTTCGCGCGGCGCAGGGTGGCGCGGGCGGTGGTCAGGGGCAGCGAGAAGGCCGCGCCGGCCACGCGGGCCTCGAAGGGGTCGATGCGCGTCGCGAGGTCGATGGTCTCGCCCTCGTCGTCGATGAAGGTCGCGCAGAGCACCTCGGGGAGGTCGTGCAGGAGCGCCTCCAGCGCGGCGGTGAAGCCCGAGCGATCGAGGGCGCCGCGCCGCACGCCGCTCAACGCGCCGCGCTCCGCGCCCCCCGCAGCGCGCCCGTGTCGACGCGGATCACCGCGACCGCGCGCAGGCGCTGCACGAGCGTCTGGGCCGCGGTCGAACGGAGGCGCCGCTCGAGCTCCGCGGTGAGCGTAGGGCGCAGGGACTCGCACGAGACCCCCGAGGGCGGGACCTCCGCCACGAGCAACGCGACGTGGGCGCCGAAGCTGGTCTCGAAGGCCTCGCTCAGCGGCGCGGCGGCGGAGAGGGACCACACCGCCCGCGCGAAGGGCTCGACCACACCGCCGCCGGTGGACATCCCCCCGAAGCGGTCGAGCGGGGCGAGGCCCTCAACGCTCGGCGCCGGCGGCGCAACGAGCCCGGCGAGGCGCCGGAGGTCGGCCTCGGTGGGCCGCGCCCCGACGGCCTCGGCGATGCGCCGCCGCAGCGCCACCGCGGACTCCAGTCGCAGCCTGCGCCCCTCCGGCCGCACGTCGCCCTGCGCGAGGAAGACGGCGTGCACGACGCGTCGCAAGCCGTCGTGACAGACCGCGGCGCGACGCCCGCGGATGTACGCATCCACCTGCTCCCGCGGGAGCTGCGCGCCGCGGTTGCGGGCCTCGACCTCGTCCTCCAGGAGCTTGCGCACCCGCGCGTGCCAGCGCGCGTCGTCTTCGCGCCAGGCCTCGCCCAGGCCCCGGCGGCGGGCCTCGCCGGCCAGCACGGCTTCATCCACCAGCATCCGCAGCGCGTCGCGGGCGCTGACGCCCTCACGCAGCGCGGTGGCCCGCACGACGTCCTCGGTGATGGGCGCACCGTCGACGCGCGCGACCACGGGCGATGACGGCGCGCGCGGCGTCGACGCGGGCCCCGCGCACGCCGCGACCACGACGAGCCCGAGCGCGAGGCGCCTCACTCCGCGCTCTCCGGCCGCACCAGCTCGACGCCCGCCTGGAGCACGAACCACCCCACCGCCACCGCGAGGAACGACGACACGAACTCTCGTCGGTCGAGCGCGCGCAGCGCCTCCCAGAAGGGCGCCAGGGCCCCGGCCATGAGAAGCAGCCCGAGCAGTCGGGTCAGCGCGCGGAGCCAGCGTGGCAGTCGGTCCATCTCCCGTCGTCTCTCCTCAGCGCGCGTGGTCGAGCCACGCCCGCATCGACCACGCGACCCCCGCCCACACCCCGTAGGTCAGCGCCCGCGTCGCCCGTCGCCCGCGCGGCGGCGCGGCGCGCAGCACCGACGCGCCCGCGGAGAGCGAGACCATCACCGCCAGCGCGAGGCCGCCCGCCGCGGTGAGGGCCGTGCGCCCGCGCAGCAGACGCTCCGCCCCACGGGTCCCATCGAAGAGCGCGTCGGCGCCGAGGCGCGCGGGGATCAGCACCGCGCACCCCACCGCCACCAGCGCCACGCACGCCAGCGCGGGGCCGCGCAGGGTCGGGCCCGGCGGGCTCACGCCCACGGGCGCGGGCAGGGGGGTGATCCCCACGGGCAGCCGTCGGGTCTCCGCCCCGGCCGCGTGCAGGGCCAGCGCGCCATACGCCGCCGCGGTGAAGGCCGCGATGATCCGCACGGCCGCGTCGAAGCGCGGCACCGACGCGCCCCCGAGGGCCACGGACTCGGCCCCGCACAGCGCGAAGAAGCCCGCGGTCGCCAGCGCGAACGACGCCCGCGGGCGACGGGCCGCGTCCGCCACGCCGAGCACCAGCGCGGCCAGCGCGAGGCCCGCGAGGAGCACCGCCGCCAGCGGCGCCCGCTGCGTCGCCGCGGGGGCCACGCAGAGCTGCACCCAGCAGGCGGCGCCCACCGCGGCCGCGGCGCGCCCTTCGGATGTCGACCAGAGGCTCACGGTAGGCCCGGACGATATCTCGCCTTCCGCGCGCCGTCGCGGGGATGTAGAAATGTTCCCGTGCGCGCCTGCAACTCCTGCGGGAGGCTCTGCGAAGCAGAGCACCGATACTGTCCGAGCTGCGGGTTCCCCATCGGCGCGCTGCGGGCGGCGTCGGGCGACCCGATGATCGGCCGCACCATCGGCGCGGGCTACACGATCCTGGAGGCGGTGGGCGCGGGGGGCATGGGCAAGGTCTACCGGGCCGAGCGCGGCGCCCTCGGAAAGACCTTCGCGGTGAAGGTGATCCACCCCCACCTCGCGGGCGACGACAACGCCGTCAAGCGCTTCAACCAGGAGGCCCAGACCAGCTCGAAGATCAACCACCCCAACGCGGTGGTGGTGCTCGACTTCGGCCGCACCGACGACGAGCTGCTGTACCTGGTGATGGAGTTCCTGCGCGGGCGAGACCTCACGCACGTGGTGTGGGAGCTCGGGCGGCTGCCGGTGCTGCGCGCCTCGGAGATCCTGCGGCAGGTGCTCGCGGCGCTGAACGAGGCCCACCAGCTCGGCATCGTGCACCGGGACATCAAGCCCGAGAACATCCTCGTGGAGCCCCTCGCGACGGGCGGGGATTTCGTCAAGGTCGTGGACTTCGGCCTCGCGAAGATCCGCGGCGACCAGTCCCCCGGGGTCACCTCGCCGGGGCTCGTGTGCGGCACGCCCGACTACATGGCCCCGGAGCAGGCGCGGGGCCTCGCCCCCGACCCCCGCTCGGACCTCTACGCCGCCGCCGTGGTGCTCTACCAGTGCGTCACA
>JBILLI010000631.1:0-4553 GCA_044376155.1 Polyangiales bacterium | reverse complement strand
ACCTCGACCTCGACGTCATCGAGCTGCTGCGGGGCGTCGAGCAGCGCGTGGAGCTCGTCGCGAAAGCGCAGCTCCTCGGGGTGCACCACGCCGTCGGCGGCGATCATCTGCTCGGCGATGGCGAGCAGGCGCGCGCGGCTCTCTTCGTCGAAGCGGGTGAAGAGCTCGAAGCACCGGAGCTTCACCCGGGTCATCACGAAGGCGCCGTCGGCCTCGCCCTCGGCCACGGGCTCCTTGGTGTGGGCGTCGATCTCCCGGGCGACCTCCTCGGCGACCTCTTCGAAGTGCCGGGACCAGCGGTCGACGAGCTCGGCCCGCACGGCCTCGGTGATGCCCTGGGCGTCGCGGGCCCGGGCCTCGACGAGCTCGCGCACGAAGCGCAGCACGAAGCCCATCTCGGCCACGTCGAAGGTCCCGTCGACGAAGCCGAAGGCGGTGAGATAGTAGATCACCGCCCGCATCTCCTGCTCGGCGGCGTTGGGGTCTGCGCTGAAGCTGATCATCGTCGCGGGTGACCATACCACCCTCCCGCCGACCGTCAGGGACTTGCGCGGCCGGGGCGATTCCGCGAAACCCGTGGCCGTGACCATTCGCCTGGACGACACCCGCCTCCACCGCGCGCCCGACGCCGCGGCGCTGCCCTTCACCTCCTGCGACGAGCTCCAAGACCTCCCCGACGTGGTCGGTCAGGCCCGCGCCACCGAGGCGCTGCGCTTCGGGCTGGGCATTCGCCGCAAGGGCTTCAACCTCTTCGTGCTCGGCTCCCAGGGCACGGGGCGGCACTCGATGGTGCGGCGCTTCGTGCAGCAGCGCGCCGAGAAGGAGCCCGTGCCCGAGGACTGGGTCTACGTGCACGACTTCGAGCGCCCGCACCGCCCGAAGGCCCTGAAGCTCCCCACGGGGCGTGCGCGGGCGATGCAGCGGGACGTCGACACCTTCCTGGAGGCGCTGCCGCAGCGGCTGCAGACCGCGCTGCAGTCCGAGGCCCACCGCAACCGCCGTCGGGCCCTGGAGCGGGGCCTGGAGCGACGCCGGGCCAAGCGGCTGCGCACGCTGGAGATCGAGGCCAACGAGAAGAAGCTCACGCTCTCGTCGCACGAAGACACCCTGGGCTTCTCGCCCCTGTACCGCGGCAAGCCCATGACCGTGGAGCAGTTCGCGGCCCTCTCGGAGAAGCGCCAGGAGCAGATCGAGGGCGCCATCGACGCGATGGAGACCCGGCTGCAGACGGTGCTGCTGGAGGTCGAGGCCGACGCGGAGAAGATCGACGCGGCCCTCGACGAGCTCGACCGCGAGGTCGCGGCGACGGTGGTCGACTCGCTCATCAACCGCCTCAAGGCGAAGCACGAGGACCTCCCCGAGCTCGCGCTGCACTTCGATGCGATGCGGCGTGACCTCGTGAAGCACCACCGCGACGTGCTGCCGCAGCACGACGACGAGGGCGACGACGACGAGGAGCGCTCGCGCCCGCCGCCCTCCCTCGGGGTGGAGCGCACCAGCGCCTCGGTGTCGGGCACCGATGTCTCGCCGCTGCGGCGGTACAAGGTCAACGTGCTGGTCGACCGCGCCGAGCAGCAGGGCGCGCCGGTGGTCACCGAGACCAACCCCACGCTCGAGAACCTCCTCGGGCAGGTGGAGTACGCCGCGCACCTCGGCGCCCTGGTCACGGACTTTCTCTTGATCAAGCCCGGGGCGATGCACCGGGCCAACGGGGGGTACCTGATCCTCGACGCCGAGCGGGTGCTGTCGTCGCCGCAGATCTGGGAGTTCGTCGTGCGGGCGCTCTCCAACGGCGAGCTGCGCCCGAAGGGCCGCGAGGCCGCTGGCGAGGCGCTCACGGGATCGCTCGACCCGTTGCCGATCCCCTTGTCGCTCAAGGTGATCGTGGTGGGCGAGCGCAGCACCTTCGAGGCGTTGGAGACCCACGACCCGCAGTTCCCGGATCTCTTCAAGGTGCTCGTCGACCTCGACGAGGACATCGAGCGCAGCGCCGAGCACGAGTTCGCCTACGCCCGCTGGATCGCCACCTTCGTGCGCTGGGAGAAGCTCCGCACCCTCGACCGCGACGCCGTGCTGCGGTTGCTGGAGGGCGGCGCGCGGCTCGCGGGTGATCGCGAGCGTCTCTCGGCGCGGCTGGGTCTGGTCGCGGACGTGATCCGCGAGGCCGACTGGTGGGCCGCCGACGCGGGCTCGGAGACCATCACCCTGGCGCACGTGCAGCGCGCCATCGAGGCGCAGCGCACCCGCGCGGGGCGCATGCGGCAGGCGGTGCACGACGACATCCGCCGGGGGGTGCTGCGCATCGAGAGCTCGGGCGAGCGCGTGGGGCAGGTGAACGGCCTCGCGGTGCTCGACGTGGGGCGCGACGCCTTCGGTATCCCGCTGCGCATCACCGCGACGGTGCGGGTGGGCCGCGGCGAAGTGGTGGACGTGGAGCGCGAGGCCGAGATGGGCGGGCCCACGCACACCAAGGGGGTGATGATCCTCGCGGGCTTTCTCGGGCAGCGATACGCGGTGGCGCGGCCGTTGTCGCTCACCGCGAGCCTGGTGTTCGAGCAGAGCTACCACGGGGTGGAGGGCGACAGCGCCAGCGCCGCGGAGCTCTGCGCGATGCTCTCGGCGCTCGCCGAGGTGCCCGTGAAGCAGACCATCGCGATCACGGGCTCGGTGGACCAGCAGGGGCGGGTGCAGTCCGTGGGCGGGGTGAACGAGAAGATCGAGGGCTTCTTCGAGGTGTGCCTCTCGCGAGGGCTCGATGGGACCCAGGGGGTGATCATCCCCGCGGCCAACGAGCGCAACGTGATGCTCCGCGAGGAGGTCCGCGCGGCGTGCCGCGACGGGATGTTCCACGTGTGGATCGCGGCCACCATCGACGAGGCCGTGGAGCGCCTCACGGGCGTGGCCGCGGGGGAGCGCGACGAGCTCGGGAACTGGTCCGCGGGCAGCGTGAACGCCCGCGCCGACGCGCGGCTGCAGGCCTTCGCGGCGCTGCGCCGGGAGTATCAGATCTCGGTGTAGCAGGTGCCCGCGGCGTCGCGACGGCGTATGAAGGATCACCATGCCGCACCGCGACGACATCGAGGCCGCGCAGCAGCGCGCCGACGCCCTGGAGCGCGAGCTCCGCGACGCCCGGGAGCAGCTGGAGGGGTTGAAGGGCAACGCGCCGCCCCCTCCTCCGCGCAAGAGCGTCGGGGTCTTCGTGGCCCTGGGCGCGGTGGTGCTGGTGGGCGGCGGGGCCATGAGCTTTCTTGCGTGGCAGGCGCGCGCGCAGCAGACGCGAGAGGTGCGCTTCGAGGCCGAGCGGGCGGCCCGAGAGGCGCTCGAAGACGCCCGGCAGGCCGAGGCCGCCGCGCGCGACCGGGAGGCGGCCCGCGCACGCCTCCTCGCCCGGGAGGCCGAGGCCGAGGCGCAGCGGCTCGCGCAGCAGATCGCCCAGGGGCCTTCACCCACGCAGGAGGTCTCGTGGCGCGGCACCCTGGCGTCGACCAGCCTGCCCGGTCTCCGCGAAGGGGATCCCTGTGTGCTCGCGGGGGAGTTCTCGGGTCAGGGCGACACGACCCGACTGCACGCCGTGACCCTGCGCTGCGGCGTGTTGGAGGTGCACCGGCAACTCTACGCGCCCCCGCGTGCAGCCACGGGGCTCCGCGGCGGCGCGGTGTACGGCTCCGATGCGCGCGTGTATCTGTTCAGCTTTGACGACCGTGACCCCGACGGTCGCTCGGTGGAGATCTCCACCACACGGCACACCCTCGCGCTCGCTGGCCGCCTTGGCGAAGGCGCGAGCACCCGGGTCTTTCTGCGCGACGTGAGCGACCTCGTGCCCGCGGCCACGGTGGGTCGTGTGGTCTCGGCGCGCGCCCCGGCCTACGCGGGCTTTCGCGAGGAGGCCGCGCGCGTCTCGCGCACAACGGGTCAGGCGCCCGTGCGCGAGGGCGACCGCTGCGTCGTGCACGTGCGCCCCGTGTGGGAGTACCCCGAGAGCTGCCGCATCGCGGTGCGCTGCGGGACCACGTGGCTCTACGGCGCGGGCGAGGCGGGCTACCTCACGTGCGCGGTGCGCGACGCGCAGGCGGTGTCGGCGCTCGACGAAAACCCCACGTCCAACGGGGGTGATCCGCGGCTGCGCTGGGAGGGACGTCGGGTGGTGGTGAGTGACTTCACCGAGGCCGGCGCGTGGGAGGTCACCCTCGGCTGGTGACCCGCGCTGTGGCCTTGGAGGTCGCGCGCGTTGCGCGGATTCTCGCGATGAAATCGCGAGGTGTGGCCCCCTTCCCCGGCCCTTCCCCCGCCTCGGGGGAAGGGTGGAGAACCGCTGTCTCAGGAATGGTCCAATCGTCTCCAAAGGCTTGGGGTGCAACGTATTTCGCCTCACACCGCCCGTCTTCCATCCGCGTGGACCATTGCTCCGCCAGTGGTTCTCCACCCTTTCCCCGAGGCGGGTTCACCTCGGGACACATCTCGGATTTTGACGGCAGACACAGCGATTTCGGAGGTTCAAGCGAATCGGAGCAGTCCCGCCGTCTTGGTCTCCCGGGCGTTCTGGGGACCGAGCG
>JBILLI010001027.1:0-4556 GCA_044376155.1 Polyangiales bacterium | reverse complement strand
CGCAGGAGCGTAGCGTCATGGGTCTCGGTGCCACCGAGCTGATCGTCATCCTGCTCATCGTCGTGCTGCTCTTCGGCGCGTCGAAGATCCCGGAGCTCGGCAAGAGCGTCGGGCAGGGCATCAAGAGCTTCAAGGACGGGCTCCGGCAGGAGGACGACCCCCCCGCGCCGCCCCCCCGGCGCAACCTGGAGGAGGGCCGCCCCCCCCCGGTGAAGGCCGAGGTCCGTCAGGACGCGCACGCCGCGAAGCCCCCGGCCGACGGCTCGGGCGACGCCTGAACTCTGTCAGTCTGTAACTCTGTAAGTTACCGACTCTGTAACTCTGTGATTGTCGGAGTTACAGAGTCTGGCGTAGCGTCGCGCACCCTGAGATGAGCGTGGCGAAGCGTGGCGGCGTGCGGAGCGGGCTGAAGGTCCTGGCGGTCTCGAACGGCAAGGGGGGGGTTGGGAAGACCACCACGGCGGTGAACGTGGCGGCGCTGCTGGCGGCCAAGAAGCGCAAGGTGCTGCTGGTCGACACCGACCCCCAGGGCAGCGCGACGTGGTGGAGCGAGCGGTCGCAGAAGATGCCCTTCACCCTGGCGACCGAGCTCGACCCCGCGGTGCTCGGGCGGCTGCGCGAGGTGGAGGGCTACGACGTGGTGGTGGTGGACTCGCCGCCGCGGCTGGACTCCGAGGGGTTGCGGGCGGTGGCGCGGGCGGCGGACTACATGATCCTGCCGACGCCGCCGGCGCCGTTGGACATGGCGGCGCTCATCGCGACGATCCGCGAGGTGGTGCAGCCGACGAAGGTGGCCTACCGGGTGCTGCTCACCCGGGTGGACCCGCGCTCGCTGAACGAGGCCTACGACGCCCTGGAGACCTTTCGGGAGTCGGGGGTCGAGGCCTTCAACGCCGTGGTGCGGTCGTACAAGGCCCACGAGCGGGCCTCCCTCGGCGGCGTGGCCATCTCGGACTACAGCGGCCCCCTCGCCCGGGAGGCCGCGTCGGACTACCGCCGCGTGGTCGATGAGGTGCTCCGTGACTGGTAACAAGCGCCGCGGACTCGCGGATTTTCTCGGCAAGGAGCTGAAATCCAGCCCGGTGACGCCGTCGCCTCTGGCAGCGCCGAAGTCTGTTACTTCCAGAGTTCCGCCCGTGGTGACCGCGCGTCCCCGCAAGGAGCCCCCGGCGGTGGAGCCTCCCGCGGTGGAGGTCACCGTGGAGGTCGCGCCGTCGCTGGAGCGCGCGGTGACTCTGGAAGTGACAGAGTCTGTGAGTCCCGAAGTTCCTGCGGCGGTGACTTCGGGAGTGACAGAGTCTGTGAGTTCCAGGGCGCCCGAGGGGGACGACCCGTCGTTGCCCCGGTACCTCCGCCTGACCCGCAAGGAGGTGCGCTTTCGCGAGGACCAGCTCGACGCCCTGGACCGCGTGGTGCGTCGCCTGGTGCGGGCGCGGCGTGGGGGGAGCGAGCGCATCACCGAGAACACCCTGGTGCGCGTCGCCGTGGACCTCCTGCTGGAGCGCGCGGACGCGCTGAGCGGGGGCACCGAGGCCGAGCTCCTGCGCTCGCTGCGCGGCAAGTGACAGAGTCTGTAACTGACAGACTCTGTGAGTTCCAGGGTCTGTGTCGGGCCGGGTGTTGGGGCTACGCTCCGCGGTGATGAGCGGCCCGCGCGCCACGCTGAGGCTCCTGTCGTCGTGCAGCAACGGCTGTCGCTTCTGCGCGCAGCGCGGGGGCGCGCCGCTGCGGCTGACCCTGGACGAGGTGCGGGCGCAGCTCCAGGGGCTGCGCGGGGAGGGCTTCGCCGAGGTGACCTTCACCGGCGGGGACCCCACGGAGCACGAGGGGCTGTGCGACGCCGTGCGGGCCGCGCGGTCTGCGGGCTTCACCGCGGTGGGGGCGCAGACCCACGGGCGGCGCCTGCGCGAGGGGGCCATGGCGGCGGACCTCGCCACGGCGGGGCTCACCGACGTGCACCTCTCGCTGCACGGGCTCGGGGCGGCCCTGCACGATCACCACACGGGCGTGCCCGGGAGCTTCGCGGAGTCTGCCGCGGGGCTCACGGCCGCGCGGGTGGCGGGGCTCACGGTGGTGGTGAACACGGTGCTCACGCGCTCCAACGGGCGCTCCCTGGGAGACCTCGCGGGGTGGCTGGCGTCGCGGGGGATTGCTGCCTGGTGCGTGTCGGTGCCGCGCGTGGCCGGGGCCCTGCGCGAGCGCTTCGACCCGGTGTTTCCGCGCCTCGGGGTGCTGCTGCCGCACGCGCTGCACGCGCTGGCGACCGCGCAGCGGGAGGGCGTGGCGGCGTTCGTGCGCGGCGCGCCGGGGTGCCTCCTGGGCCCCTTCGCGGCGCGCGCGCTGCCCGACGCGCCGCGGGCCTACGACCCGTCGCGCTGCGAGGGGTGCCCCGCGCGGGCGGGGTGCTGTGGGGTGGACGCGACGTACCTCGCGCGCTTCGGGGGGGACGAGCTCTCCGCGGGGCGTGCGCCGAAGGGTGCGCGGGGGGCGTTCACGGGCCGCGAGGCGGCGCTGTCACGGATGTTCGTGGGTGAGGGTCCCCTGGTGCTCGCGGGCGCCGAGGACCATGCAGGAGGCTAGTACCTCATCGCAGGGAACATGAGAGGTTGATCACACGATGCACTTCGCCCCGCGGTGTCAGGTCTCCTCGACGGGCCGCGAGCCCGTCTTCGTCGCCCTTCCTAGCGGGGCTTGTGCCTCGTGCGCCAACCCCTCACGTTCCCTGCGATGAGGTACTAGATGGCGAACATCGGGTACATCCAGGTCGTCAGGCACTGCAATCACTTCTGCGGGTTCTGCTCGAACCCCACGACGCCGTACGTGCACACCTTCGAGACCATGAAGGTGCTGGTCGATGACTTCGTCGACCGGGGGTACTTCGGGGTGATCCTCACGGGGGGCGAGCCGTCGCTGCACCCGGAGCTCCCGCGGGTGGCGCGCTACGCGACGGAGCGCGGGCTGCACGTGCGGATGATCACCAACGGGTGGCGCCTCGCCGACGAGGGCTTCGCGAAGGAGATGGCCGAGGCCGGCCTGCGCATCGTGCACGTGTCGGTGTACTCCGTGCGACCCGACGTGGAGACCCAGCTCCGGGGCATGCCGGGCACGCTCGAGAAGGCCTTCGCCGCGGTGGAGAACGCCCATCGGTACGGCATCGAGGTGAACATCAACTGCGTGATCAACAAGCTCAACGCAGATCACCTCGACGAGAACATCCGCCACTGGATGGCGCGGCACCCGTACATCTCGCACTTCGTCTGGAACAACCTCGACCCCTCCATGGGCCGCGCCGAGGTGAACCAGGCGCAGTACACCCCGCGCCTCGCGGACTTCGAGCTCTCGCTGCACCGCGCGCTGCGCCTGCTGCAGCAGTCGGGGCGGACGTTTCGCGTGGAGAAGGTCCCGCTCTGCTACATGGCCGACTTCGCGTGGGCGAGCACGGAGACGCGGAAGATCGTGAAGGGCGAGGAGCGCATCGTGCACTTCCTCGACGCCAAGCAGACCGTGCGGCAGACCGACTGGGAGCACATCTACGCCGACGGCTGCGCGGTCTGCACCCTGCGCCCCATCTGCGGCGGGCTCTTCGACCGGGGCAACGCGTACGACCCCGGGGAGCTGTACCCGGTCTTCATCGACCGTGACGCCGTGGTCGAGAAGATCCTGCGAGACCCCAAGGACCCGAGCTTTCAGTTCACCTCCATGGACGCCTGGCGCGAGGACTTCGCCCGACGGATGGAAGAGGCCCGGAAGCAGCCCGCCCGCCCCAAGCGCAGCGAGGACGAGACCCTGCGGGACATGACCGATCCCAACGCCCCCGCGGTGGGCATGGTCACCGAGCAGGGCCTGCGACTCTTTCGGTCCAAGCGCGAGGCCGAGGCCCGCAAGGCCGCGCAGCTCGGGGTGTCACAAGAAGATCTGGGCGACGTCCAGGGCCCCGTGGCCCGTCATGGGCTGAGCACCCCCTCGGGGCTGGATTCGCCCCCCGGGCCGTCGCGAACGCCGGACGTTCCGTGATACAGAGGGTACACGCGCCTCGTCGGCTGACTAATTGCATGCACTTCGCCTGGTTGTGTGGTGATGGGCGTACCCTTGATGCATGAGCACCGTCACCAGTCTGGTTTCCAGAGGGATCGGTGTACCCCTCGAACATCTGACTTTGCCCTGTTGTACAGGGCGTCGTGGGTGAGCGGGGCGTGTCTTCGAGGGGAAGTCCCGGGCGAGCCGATGGATACGCAGGGCACCGGGGGCTTCGACGCGGCGATGGGAAAAGTTTGCGGAGAGGTCTCAGGTTCGCGCGAAGCCCACGGATTCGTGGTGTATTCGCGGATGCAAAGTTTGCGAGGTCCTCGGGCCGAAGTGGTCCCCGGACCGGGTGTTGGACGGCGATCGCCCCGTGGCGGTCCAAACCGGGATTGAGGCACGATCCGCGGTGGAGCGTTGTATGTCGAAGTGGAATCGACGCCAGTTCCTGAGTGGCCTTTTGGCTGCAGTCGGCGCCGGCGCTACTTCCACGACCTACGCCGAGGCCCTCACCGGGGGTGACCCGCAGGCGCGTT
>JBILLI010000006.1:0-31246 GCA_044376155.1 Polyangiales bacterium | reverse complement strand
CGTGCGCGCGTCACCGCTCGACGGTTGAGCCGAGGGCGCGCGGTGTCAGCGCGCGCGCGCCACGGGATCGGTGACCCGCGCGAGGTACCAGTCGATGCCCCAGCGATCGCGCACGCCGCCGGAGCGTTCGCCGTAGGGGTGGGTCGTCACGGGGTAGGTCTCGGTGGCGCCCGCGGCGATCGCGCGCGTGTGCGCCGCATCGGGGTCGACGACGAAGACGTGCAGCCCGACCCGCGACGCGCGCTCCGGCGATGGGGCGTCGGAGCACTCCACCGCCACGCCCTCGATCACGAACTCGGCGTGACGCACGCGTCCGTCGTCGCCGCGGGTCGCGGGTCCGACGTGCGCCCCGAAGGCGCGCTCGACGAAGCGCAGAAAGTCGTCGGCGCCTTCGACGCAGAGGTAGGGCGTGACGGCGGCGTATCCCTGGGGAACATGAGACATGGCGAGATCCTCCATGCGCCCGGTCTCGCACACGCGGCGAGCGCGCCGCTTGGACAAAAGCGTCACTCGGCCACGGTGAGCCCGGCCTCGTAGCGCCCGCGAAGGACCTCGGTGGGCGTGACCCCGCCGAGGTCGCGAAACTCGCGGTTCATGTGCGCCTGGTCGCAGTACCCCATGCGCTCGGCGAGGGCCGCGAGGGAACCCCCGGGCGTGAGCGCCGCCAGCGTGCGGCGAAGGCGCAGCAGGCGGAGGTACACCTTGGGCGTCACCCCGAGCTCACGCTCGAAGCGCAGGGTGAAGCGTCGGGCTGACATCCCGCTGCGCCGCACGAGCTCTGCGACGGCGATGCGCCCGTCGGCCGCGTGCATGCGCGAGAGGGTCCAAGGCGCCACCGCGTCGGGGGCGTGCGACCGCGCGAGGCGCTGCTCGACCCACGCGAGGGCCGCGCGCAAGAACGCGCCGGGGTCGCGTGCCTCGTGGCATCGCGCGGCGAGCTCGCGCCCGGGCGCGCCGAGCACGTCGTCGAGCCGCGAGAGCGACCCCGAGAAGGTGCCCAGCGGGAGGTCGAGCACCCGCCGCGCGCCGAGCGGTTGCAGACGAATGCCCACCGCGCGGTGCACCGCGGGGTGCTCGATGACCTCGGCGTGCGCGAGCAGGCCCGAGCAGACGCCGCCGACGATGACCCGCTCGCCGCGGCCCTCGATCAGCGACATGGGCGCGCCGAGGTTGGCCACCACGTCGACGAGCCCGCTGGGCAGCAACCGCTCGCGAGAGGCCACGAGGGTGCCCTCGGAGTACCAGATCGCGTCGACGAGGCCCGCGAGACGCGACGGGACGACGCAGCGACCGATCACGCCGTGCCCCCGCTCCGACGCGTACGCGCGCAGCTCGATCACGCGACCATCGTGGCAGCGCAGTGCGGCGCGCGACAAGCTCCGTGCGAAGGGGACCGCCCGGCGGCGCGAGGTGCAAGGTGCCGACGCGCGTCAGCGGCCCTTGCGTCCCTTGGCCTTCGCGCCCTTCGTGGGCTTTGCGGGCTTCGCGCCCTTCGTGGGCTTCGCGGGCTTCGCGCCCTTCGCGGGGCGGATCTTGCCGCGTGACGCCGCGTGGCGCTCGCGCACCTCGGGCGGCAGCGCGAGGTACACCGTGCGTCGGGGGATCGACACCTCGGAGATCTCCACGGTCACCGCGTCGCCCAGAGAGTAGCCGAAGCCGCTGCGGCCCAGGGAGATCCGCACGCCGAGCTCGTCGATTTCCCAGCCCTCGGGGCCGACCTCGTCGTGCCGCAGGAGCCCGGTGAGGAAGGGCGCCTCGATCTCGCAGTAGGGTCCCGCGGCCGAGACCCCGGTGACCACCGACTCGTGCACCTCGCCGAGGTGGCGCTTCGCGATCACGCAGCGGTAGAGGTCCAGGGCCTCGCGCTCGACGTCCATGGCGCGGCGCTCCAGCCGCGACGACTCGGCGGCCGCGCGGGCGTTGCGGGCCACGGCGCGCTCGTCGCGGGCCGTGGGGATCTTGTGGATCAGCGCCTTCACCGCGCGGTGCACCACGATGTCGGGGTACCGACGGATGGGCGACGTGAAGTGCAGGTAGGCCTCGGACGCGAGCCCGAAGTGCCCCGCGTTCTGCGCCGAGTACCGCGCCTGCTGCATCGCCCGCAGCAGGATCATGTGCAGCACCCGCGCCTCGGGCCGCCCCGAGAGCTTGCGCAGAAACGCCGAGAGCTTCTTGGGCGTGCGGGCCTCGTCGTCTTCGAGCAGGTGCCCGTAGGCGCGGGCCACGGTGGTGAAGCGCGCGAGGTGCTCGTCGTCGGGCGCGCCGTGCACGCGGTAGATCGCGGGCAGGTCGGCCTCCACCAGCGTCTGCGCGACCACCTCGTTGGCGAGGAGCATCATCTCCTCCACCACGCCGTACGCCCTGCGCACCCCGGGGTCCTGCCGGGACTGGTAGATCGCCACGGGCGTGACCCCGTCGTCGCCGAAGCGCACGCGGCCCTCGGGGAGGTCGAAGTCGAGCGCGCCGCGCTTCATGCGGCGGGTGCGGAGGATCGCCGACAGCTCCGACGCGGCCTCGACGCACGACACGGTGTCGGCCGGGAGCCCTTGCGGCGCAGGGCCTTCGGACCACTTCATCATCCGCGCGACGTTGGTGTAGGTGAGCTTCGCGCGGGAGCGCATGACGCCCTCGAAGAGCCGCGACGACTGCACCACGCCGCCGTGCCCGAGGTGCACCTCGCAGACCATCACCAGCCGGTCGACGCCCTCGCGCAGCGACGCGAGGTCGCTGGAGAGCTCGTAGGGCAGCATCGGGATCGCGCGGTCGGGGAGATAGATGCTGGTGCACCGCGCCAGCGCGGCCTCGTCGAGGGCCGAGCCCTCGCGCACGAAGTACGAGACGTCGGCGATGGCGATGGTGGCGGTCCAGGTGCCGTCGTCGTGCTGCAGGACGTGCACGGCGTCGTCGTGGTCGCGCGCGTCGTCGGGGTCGATGGTGAGCAGCGGGAGGGTGCGCAGGTCGGTGCGCCGCGCGACCTCGTCGGCCGGGATCTCCGCGGGGAAGCTCCGCGCGTACACCAGCGCCTCCTCGGGGAAGCCGTCTTCGACCGCCTCGCGGATGAGCACCTTGCGCACCTCGACGTCGATGGCCCCGACCACCCCGAGCACCTCGGTGACCACGCCCAGGGGCGACTCGTCGGGGTGCGCGGGAAAGCGGGTGATGTCGACGATCACCGCGTCGCCGTCGCGTCCACCGCCGTCGCCCTCCACCACGATGGGCCCGCGGATGCGCGCGTCGTCGGGCTCGCCCCACCGGCTGCTGCCCTTCGCGCGGAGCGTGCACGGGATGCGCGGCGAGCGCCGCGTGAGCACCTCGAGCACCACGCCGTCGCGCCCGCGCGGGCCCTCGTGGGCGAGCACCACGACGAGGTCGCCGTGCATCGCGCCCGCGATGGAATTTCCCGGCACATAGACGTCCGCGCCGCCGTCGCTGGCGGTGACGAAGGCGAATCCCCGGGGGTTCTGCGAGAGGCGCCCCTCGAGCCGCACGCCGTCGTCGCGCTTGCGGCGAAAGCGGGCGCCCGGGAGCTGCGACAGCAGGCCGCGCTCGGCGAGGACCTCCAGCGCCTCGGAGAGCCGGTGGCGCTCCGACAGGGGGAATCCGAGGGACTGCGCGATCTCGGCGACGTGCAGGGGTCGCGAGGTGCCGTGCGAAAACACCGCGAGCAGCGTCGCGTCGTCGAGCATGGAGCGTTTCATGAGGGTCTCAGGAGGGGTGCGTGGAGGGAGGCGAGTGGGCGGGACGCGACGTATCCCCCTTCGACCGCGCGGCGTCAATCACCGCCCGACGGGGGCGGAGGGCTCCCCGAGGGCGTAGAGCCCGCCGTCGTCGCAGCCCACCACCAGCAGACCATCCTCCAGCAGCGCGGGCGAGCTGTCGACGTCGGAACCGAGGGAGACCCGCCAACGCTCGGAGCCGTCAGGGTTCACCGCGTGCACGAAGTCGTCTTCGCCGCCGACATAGGCCACCTCGTCGCGGTCGATGAGCGCGCTGCTGCGCACGGGGTAGCCCGTGGCGAGCTTGAAGACCCGCGACCCGTCGGCCGCGCGAACGCCGTAGATCCCGCCGTCTTCGGCGCCGAAGACGATGACCCCATCACGACGCAGCGCGGGGGTGGTGCGGGCGCCGAACCCGTGGGCGGCGCCGTCGGTGAGGTGGTCCCAGCGCAGGGCGCCGTCGGGGCCGTAGGCGCGGAGGTGACCGTCCCCCGCGGCGACCACCACGGTCGTGTCGTCGAGCACGAGCGCACCGCCGAAGATCGGCGCGCCGCCCTCGACCCGGCGACGCATCGCGCCGTCGGAGCGCGCGACCCAGGTGATCCCGCCCTGGAGGTCGGTGCAGACCACGGCGTCACCCGCCACGGCCGGCGCGCCGAAGGCGTGGGCGTCGAGCGGACGGCGCCACTGCGTCTCCCCGCGGAGGTTCACCGCGAGCAGCGCGTCGCTCGCGAGGTAGAGCGTGCCGTCGTCGGCCACCGCGGGGGGCGCGTCGGCGTCGTGCGCGGTGGCCACCGACCACACGGTTCCGCCGCGCGCGTTGAGGGCGACGAAGGCGTGGGCGTCGTGACCGAAGACCACGAGGTCGCGCACCGCAGCGGCCGACGAGAAGATCCGCGTGGGAAGGTGCACCGCGGCGCGGGTCACGCCCTGGGCGTCGACCATCATCAACGCGCCGTCGAGGGAGCCCACCACCGCGCGGCGCTGGGCGTCGACCACGGGGCTCGCGAAGATCCGTCGGGTGCTCCGGGCCCGCCACCGCACCGTGGGCGCGCGGGCCGGTCCGCGGAGCGAGGACCGCCCGGTGTGGCGTGGGTCTCCGCCGAACATCGCGCGGCGGAGGGGCGGCGGAGACGTCGCGGCGGTGGCGGACGTGGCCTCCTGCGCGCGCAACCCCTTGTCTCGCAAGGAGGTCGACGCGAGGAGGCCGAGGGCGAGGAGGGCGGCGCTGCGCTTCATGACCGGCGCGAGGCGCTCAGGCGCGCTCGGCGGCGCGGCGCGCGTCGGCGAAGCGGTCCGAGGTCGAGACCCGAAGGAGACGCCCGAGCGCGGTGGTCGCGGTGAGCTGCGCGGCGCTGGCGCCGTCGACGGGGGAGAGCAGCGAGATGGCCGCCGACATGTCGTCGGTGGCGAGCAGCGCGAGGCGGTTGCCGAGCTCCCACGCGCCCGCGAGCAGCGCGTCGGGGTCCATCGGGCCGCGCTCGATGACCTGAAACGCCGTGGGCGAGAGGTCGGCGTGGCGGTCCCGCGGGAAGGTGCGGGTCATGGCGCGCGCGAGCTCGTCGAGGGGCGCGAGCTCGACGTTCGGCGGGCGGTGCATCGGCTCGAACTGCCGCAGCAGCGCGGCGACGTGAAGCGCGAGGTCCCGGGGCGGGAGGCGCGTCACGAGGCCGAGGCCCACGGCGTCGAGTAGCATCGCCCGGGCCACGGCGAAGCGCAGCCCGAGCGAGGAGGTCACCACGCGCGGCACCACCACCGCGCGGGTCGCGCCGCCCACCGGCCGCACCACCTCGGGCACGCTGTCGGCGACGAAGATCTCCACGGCGCCGACACCCATCACCTGCGCCCACTCCTCGACGAGCCCGCGCATCGGGTGCGGGCGCGCGCCGAGGGCCTCGGCACCGACGGCCTGCGGCTGGAACGGCGCCGACGTCGAGAGCAGGTCCTGCGCGCGGGAGAGCAGCGCGCGGAGCTGCGCGGGCACCGTGGGAGGACAGAGCAGCTCCACCGCGGCGGGCGTCGCGGCGCGGGCGTTCAGCGGGTGCTCGGGGTTGAGCGAGCCGTGCGCCTCGACGAGCTCCGACTGCGCCCCGAGGCTCAGCGCGACCGAGGCGATGGCGCGGGCGCCAGCGTCGTCTCGACGCAGCCGCCGGACCTCGATGAGGATGTCGTACGACGCCGCGTCGCGTGGCGCGAGGTCGACCCCGCGACGGGCCTCGGCGCCCGCGCGCTCGAGCAGCACCTTGCGGGCCTCGGCCGCCGCGCTGCGCTCCAGGAACGCGGCGTAGCGACGCAGCACCTCGACGTCCGCCGGGGCCTCGCGGCGCGCGCCCTCGAAGGCGAGCTCGGCGCGAGACGGGTCGGACATGGCAGACTCGGCGAGCTCGGCCACGCGCAGCAGCCGCGCGATGCGCTCCGGGCCGGGCATGGTGCGCGCGGTGAGGGCCTGAAGCACCTCGAACTCCTTGGGCGCGTCGCCCCCGCGGAGGTAGAGCGCGACGAGGCGCTCGAGGGCCCGGGTGTCGTCGGGCGCCGCTTGGATCACCCGTCGATACGCGGCCTCGGCGCGCTTCGCGTCGGGCAGTCGCAGGTCGAAGATCTCGCCCAGGCGAAAGAGCATCTCGCCGCGCTCGGCGGGGTCGTGGGAGAGCTTGGCGAGACGGATGCTCGCGTCGGCCGCGGAGGTCCAGTCGCTGTCCTCCCAGGTGAGGCGCGCGAGGGTGCGCAGGGCCTCGACGCGCGAGGGGTCGAGCTCGACCACGCGGCGCAGCTCGGCCCGCGCGCGGTCGCGGTCGCCGAGGGTGAGCGCGAGCTCCGACGCGCGGAGGTGCAGGGTGAGGGCGTCGCCGCGCTCGCCGCTGGGCGGGGTGTCGGCGCGCATGCCCACGAGCTCCATCTCGACGCGCGCGTCGCCGAGGGTGCGGGCGATCTCGCTGGCGAGGGTCCAGGCGTCGGTGTGCGAGGCGTCGCGCGCGAGGGCCTCGCGGGCCAGGGAGAGCGCCCGCTCGGGCTCCGACGCGCGGTAGTGCGCCGCGGCGCGATAGAAGAAGCGCGCGGCGTGCGCGGGGACCTTCAGGCGTCGCCCGAGCGTCTCGCACGCGTCGGCGGCCGCGCGAACGTCGCCCGCCGCGGCGCGCTCATCGGCGACGTGCTGGAGCGCGACGAGGTGGTTCGGGTCCACCGCGAGGGCGTGCTCCATGGCGTCGCGGCCCCGGGCCTGGTCGCCCATCGCGAAATAGCCCTCGGCGGCGCGCACGAAGGACGTCGCCCGCTCCTGGTCGTTGCCCGAGAACTGCGCGGCGCGCTGGTGCGCCGCGGAGAACAGCGCGAGGTCCGCGGTGCGGCGGGCCTCGGCCTCGAGGGAGATCAACAGTCGGCGGTCGGCGAGGTCGCGCGCGAAGGCCGCGCGCAGGAAGGGCCCGGCGGCGGCGAGGTCGGCGTCGCCGAGGTTCGCCGCGGTGCGCGCGGCCACGTGGGCGTACGCGAGGGCGTCTTCAGGGTCGCTGAGGTGGTCCACCATGCGGCGGTAGACCTCCAGCAGCTCCTCGCCGCGGCCCTGCTCGACGAAGTAGCGCTCGAGCGTGCGCTGCGACGCCACGTGCCCCGGCGCGACCTCGAGGATCGCCTGGAACGACAGCACCGACGACGCGATGTCCCCGCGGAACGATCGGTCGAGCTCGGCGAGGCGCTCGTAGGCCGCGACGCGCTGCTCATCCTCGCGCGCAGCGCGGAGCTGCTCGAAGGCGCGCTCGGCGACCTCGGCGAACATCCCTGCCTTGAGCCAGAGGCGCTCCTCGGCCACGACGAGGCTGCCGTCGTCAAGGCTGAGGGTGCGCGCGCGGGCCACGGCCTGCGCGGCCTCCGCGTGTCGTCCCGACTGCTCGAGCACCGCCGCGAGCTGCAGGCCCTCGGCGATGGCCGCCGACACGCCCGACGGCCCGTCGGCGTGGGCGGCGTCGATCTGCGTGCGCAGCACCGCGGCCACGCGCTCCCCGGGCTGCCCCGGCGACCGCAGCACCAGGGTCCCGAGCGAGGCGTCCCGGGGGCAGCGCATCCAGGCGCGCCACACCGCCTCGGCGGCGCTGTCAGGGTCCACCGCGGCGCGGCGCAAGGCCGCGCGAACGGCCGCGGTGTGGTGCGCGCGGTCATCGCCCGCGGTGCTGGCCTGGTCGAGGAGCTCGGCGCCGAGCTCCGGGTCGAGCTCCCCGCGAAGCGCGAAGAGCGCGGCGAGCTCGGCCACCGCGAGGTCCCCCGGGAGGGCCTGCGCGGCCTCGGCGATGCCCGCGGCGCTGTCATCCACCCCATAGGCCGCGCCCAGCGCCGCCGCGAGCAGTCGGCTGGCGGCGCCGCGGCGTGCGTCTTGAGAGCGCTCGGCCTCGACGCGGAGCATCTCCACCACCCGCGCGGGATCCCCCGCGAGCGACGCCACCGCGCGGGCGGCGAACGAGGCCGCGGCGGGCTCTCGCGCGCCGGTGGCGATGTCGGCGAGGCTCGCGATGCCCTCCTCAACGCCGCCATCGCCCTGCCGTCGGGTTCGCTCGGCGACATCGATGCGCGCGTACGGGTCGTCTTCGCGCGAGCGCGACTGCGGGTCTCCCTCGGCCGCCGAGAGCACCGCCCAGAGTGCACCCTCGCGGTCCAGCGCCTCTCGCTCGCCCGGCTGAACGCTGGCCGCGCGCGCGAGCAGGGCGGACAACGCGCCGCCCGAGACGCCCAGCATCGCGGCGGCGGCGCGCGCCACGGCGTCGTCGTTGCGTTGCGCGAGGGCGAGGCGGAGCGCGTGAAAGCGCCCCTCGACCCCAGCCTCGGCGTCACCTTCGCGCGCGCGCCAGGAGAGGGCTTCGGCGCCCCGCGCGACCTCCACGGCGGCGGCCTGCTGCGAGGCCGCGTCGACCCCGGCCTCGCCCTGCGCGCCGAGCACGAGCCACGCGGAGACACCCGCGGACCGCACGGTGGTCGACGGCACAGGCTGCCCGGTGATCGCGCGCACCGCGGCGCTCAGGGCCTCGGCGGCGACGGCGAGGGGCCCGCCCTCCCCGCTGCGCGCGAGCCCCGCGAGGGCCTCGGCGGCGACGTCGGCCCGCACCTGCGCGAACGCGATGCGCGCCATGGCGATCCACGCGCCGGCGTCGGCGGGGTCGCGGCGTACGGCATCGCGAATGACCTCCAGGGCGTCGTCGCCGTGCTTCGCCTCGACGAGGCGCGCGCGCGCCACCGAG
This sequence comes from Polyangiales bacterium, assembly GCA_044376155.1. Lineage (GTDB taxonomy): Bacteria > Myxococcota_A > Polyangia > Polyangiales > JAWKRB01. Next base: position 22,311 of record JBILLI010000006.1, on the reverse strand, counting down.
AGGCTCGCCGCGAGCTCCCCCGTGGCCACGTCGGACCACCGCGCCAGCGCCGTCGCGAGGGCCTCGGGGTCGCGGCGTTGGGCGCCCGCGAAGACAGCCGCGAGGGCGCCGTGAGGGCCGGGGAGCGCCGACAAGCGATCCCACAGGGGCGGCGCCTCGTCGGGCGCGACGCGCGCCGCGAGCTCCGCGGCGAGTCGCAGCAGGCCCTGGCGCTCCTCGTCACCGAGCGGGGTCTCGAGCTCGTCGAGGGCGCGTCGGTACGCCATCGCCTCGCGGTCCTCGGCGAGATCGAGTCGGCGCAGCAGCCGCGTGGCGGCGACGACCTCCGGGGCCAGGGCGACGGCGCGTTCGGCGACGACCCGTGCCCGCCCCGGATCTCCCAGCGCGCCGTCGAGGGTCTCGGCCACCACGCACAGGTGCTCGGCGGCGCGAAGGTACGAATCGTCTTGCCCCGCCTCGTCGCTGAGCATCTCGACGCGCGCGGCGGCCTCGCCCTTCGGGTCGAGGGAGTACAGCGCGTCCGACGCCTGCTGATCGCGCTTTCGACTGGTGACCGTGGCGGCGAGGAGCGCGCCGCGGTCGGCCGGGGCCTCGGCCTCGAGGTCGACCTCTTCTTCGTCTCCGTCGATGAGCAGGGTCTCGTCGTCGTCGTCGCCCCTGACCTCGGGCGCGTCGTCGTCCAGCGCCGCCTCGAAGGCCGCGAAATCACTGGCCTCGTCCGAGGTCGCCTCGATCACGGGGGACGCCTCCGCCGCCGCCGGCGTCGCGCCGCTCACCACCTCAAGGTCGCGAAACATCGCGTCGAGCTCGTCGTCGGCCAGCGCGAGGTCGGCGAACCCGGCGTCGCTGGGCAGCGGCGCGCCGAGGTCCACCATCGGGGTGTCTGCAAAGAGCCCCGCTTCGAGCGCCTCCAGCGTGGTCTCGGCGATGGGCGCAGGCGCCGCGGAGATCGCGCGCGGCGGCAGCGCCTCGAGGTCGAGGTCGAGCACCTCATCGACCACCGCGGGTGGGACCGCAGACGGCGCGTTCGACGCGGGCGTCTCCAGCGCGGCCGCCGCGGGCGCGTCGTCGAAGGCCGCTTCGTCGAGCGAGAGCGTCGAGTCGTCGGCGAGCGCGTCAGGCTCCGCCGTGTGCGGACCAGCGAGGGATGCGGGCGCGAGGTCCCCCGTCGCGACGTCGAGCGAGCGCACGTCGGGCGCGAGTTCCGCGTACTGCGGTGCCTCGGTGTGCAGGTCCGTCGGCGGGGCGACCGGGTCTGCCAGGAGGCCCTCGGCGGCGTCCTCGAGGGCGAAATCCAGGGCTCCGTCTGTGAGGTTGAGGGAGGCTGTCGGCGCGGGCGCGGAGACAGCGTTCGTCTCGACGGCCTCGGGCGCCTCGTCGACCGCGGGGGCGGGCGGCGGAGCGCTGGCGGCGACCGCGAGGTCCACGCTCAGCGGCGCGAGCTCTTCGGCCTCGTCTTCGACGGGCAGGGCCAACGCATGCGCCTCAAAGAGCCCGGGGGGCGGCAGCGAGGTCGTCGTGGGCGCGTCGAGGGACTCCGCCGTGAGCGTCGGCTGGGCAGCGGCCGACGACGGTTCGGCGGGGAGCGCCTCGGGGTCATCGACGCTCAGCGAGACGGCCTCGTCGACGTCGACGTCGACCTCAACGTCGACCTCGAGCACCTCTCCGGGCGGGGGCTCGGCGCTCGGTCGCACGCTCTCGATGGAGCGCATGACCGTCGCGACCTCGTCGAGGTCGGGCCGCGCGATGTCCTCACCGACGTCGGGTACCTCTGCAAAGAAGTCTGCCAGCGCCGCGTCGGAGGGGCCCGACGCGGAGTCTGATACCTCGAACGTCGGCAGCGCGGGAGGCGCGAGCGCGCCCGCCGAGCGCTCGAGCGTCGGCGCCGCCGAAGGCTCATCGGGCTCGACCGGGATGCTCCCCAACGCGAGGGGCTCGATGGACTCGACGACATCGACCTCGACCTCGTCGAGCACCACCTCGGCCTCGTCGCGAGGCGTCGGCGCCGGAGGACGCGGCAACGCCGGGGGACGCGGCACGGGCGGAAGCGGCGGGCGGACGACCCCCGCGGGCGGCGTTGGCGGACGGGCGGGCGCGGTGGGCAGGGCCGCGCGGAACGAGCCGGTGGAGGTCGCCCGGGGTGGCGGCGGGCGCGGTGGCGCAGGCACCCGGGGCACGCCCACCGGAGGCGTCTGGGGGCGCTGACCCGGCGCGGCCCGTGGCACCAGCGACGCCCTCGGCAGGGTCACCGAGGCGCGGGGAGAGACGCCCTCGGGCCCCGAGGCGCCGTCCATCGTCGCAGCGAGCTCCTCGTCGGTCTTCGTACGATCCGTCACGTTCGACCCATTTCCTCAGTGTCAGCCCGCGTCCACGCCGGTCTCGCGCATCACCTGCGCCGCCAGGTCGCTCAACAGAAACAGCGAGAGCTCCAGCCCCGCGCCGCTCCCTGGCGAGGCCTCGCCGTGCACCGCGGCGACGTCCTGGAACGCTGTGGGGATCGCGCCCGTGACCGCGACCGCGGCGCGCCGCGCGGTGGAGCGCACCGCCCGCACCGCCGCCGCGAGCTCCTCGGCCGCGCTCGCCGTGGCCGCGAGCGGCCGCGCGGACTCCGCCAGCGACTTGCGCACCCGACGGCTCATCGCCTTCGCCACGGGCTTCTGCAGCGCCTCGGCGCCCCGCGCCCCACCCACGAGCGGGAGGTCCGCGGCGAGCATGGCCGCGAGGGCCCAGCCCACCGCGTTCGACGTCGTCGTCGCCCCGACCGCGGCCAGTCCCCGTGAGAGCAACACGGCCTGACGGAGGAGGTCGAAACGCACCGACGGCTCCAACGGCAGCGTGACGGCCCGACCCACCACGACCGCGGGCGGATCTCCCGGCACCAGCGTGACGCGCGCGCCGTCGGGCCCCCCGAGGTAGAGCTCGAACTCGCCGATGCCCGCGAGCGAGAGCCACTGCGACAGCGCCGCGCGCATGGGATGGGCGCCCTTGACGCGCTCGCTCCGCCCCACGCGCAGCGCGTCGGTGCTGAGCCCAGAGAGCTCGGCGAGCTCAGGCATGAGCGTCTCGAGGAGCGCCACGCACCGGCCGCTGTCGGCCGCGTCGCGGTAGCGCAGCACCAACGCGGGGTCGCGCAGCGAGGCGCGGCCCGCCGGCTCGCTCACGCGGGGGGCCTTGAAGTCCGCGCCCAGAGCGGACGCGAGGCGCTCCGCCGCGCGCTGGAGCACCCCATCGCCACCGAGGCGCGCAGCCTCTGCGACCTGCAGCGACAGCGACCGGGGCTCCGCTCCTCCACGAAGTGACTCGCGCAGCGCGTCGATGCTCCGCCGCGTGTGCCGCGTTCGATCGTCGGGGTCGGCGAGGGCGGTGAGGACCTCCAGGGCGCGCAGGTCCAGGGGATATCGGTCGTGCGCACGGAGGGCCTGCTCGCGGGCCGCCACGGAGTCCCGCAGGCGATCGCGCAGCACCTGCGCCACCCGGAGCATCGCCACGCAGCGGGCGCCGTCACCCTGCGCGCGCTCCTCGGCGAGGCGGGCGAAGCGCAGCGCCGCGTCCCAGCGCTCGGCGGCGCTGGCGAGCGCGAAGCCCCGCTCGACGAGGGCGTCATCGCCACCCGCCTCGCGGATCAGCGCCTCCACCTGCTCCGAGGCGCGGTCGGGGCGGTTCAGCCGCGTCGCGAACAGCTCGATGGCGCCAGTGCGCGCCACGCGTCGCTGCGACACCGGGGCGTCGGCGCAGGCCGCGAGGGAGGAGAGCGCGTCGGCGGTCTCGGCGAGGCGCCCCGACGCGGCGTTGACCTCAGCGACCATGGCCCAGGCCGCGACGTGCCCCGGCTCCAGCGAAACGACCTTGCGCGCGGCCTCCAGCGCCCCCTCGCGGAGGCCCAGCGCACGACGCAGCCGCGCCTGCTCCCAGAGCATCGCCGCGCGCTCGGCGGGGTCTTCAACGTGCGGGATGCGCGACGCCACGAGGGCCTCGAGCCCCGCGGTGTCGCGGCGCCCTTCGAGGACCTCACGAAGCCGCGCGTAGGCCACGGGACGATCGGGTTGAACCTGCAGCGCCGCCCGGAGGTTGCGCTCGGCGCGCGCCCCGTCGGCGAGCGACTCGATGCACACCACGCCGGCCTCCTCCCGCGACGCGGCCACGCGCGCGGGCGCCTTGAGCAGCTCGGCGAGGCGCTCGCACGCGCTGACCACGAGGTCCCAGCGCTGCGCGCGCCGGCCGCTGACGCGCAGCACGTCGAGCGCCACGAGGTCGCCCGGCGCCGTCGCCAGCAAGGCCTGCGCGTGGGCGATGGCCTCCTCGGATTCGCCCGCGAGGGAGCTCCAGTGCGCGGCCCGCCGCAGCCACGCCGGTCGCGCCGTAGGGTCCACCAGCGAGAGCCGCCGCCCGATGGCGCGGGCGTGCTCCCCGGCGCGGTCGAGGGACGCGCCGAACTCCGACAGCAGCAGGGTCGTGTTCGTGGCCTCGGGGTCGACGAGCGCGAGGGTGCGGGCCTCTCCCGGCCGCCCCTGCGCCCGCAAGGCCGCGGCCGCCGCCGCTCGCAGCGCGGCCGCGCCATCGGGGTCGCTGCGCTCGGCGAGCCGCCGCAGCGCCTCGGGCACGTCGTCTCGGCCCTCGCGCTGCACCGCGTCGAGCATCGCGAGCACCCTCGGCGCGGTGAGCAACGGCTGCTCCTCGCGCACGAGGTCGCGCGCGCTCGCGCCCTGCTCCCGGGTCGACGACGACGACGAGAGCGCCCGCGCCACCTCAAGCTCCACCCCCGCGCGCAGCGGGTCGCCCGAGGGGATCGCCGAGAGCAGCGCCTGCAGGGCCTCGGCGGTGCCCGGCGCGTCGGCCCCGTCTCGGGCCCCGCGGAGCAGCGCCAGCAGGAGCAGCGGCGCGGGCGCACTGCCGCCGACGGGCGTCGCCGCCGCGCGGTCCGCCACCTCCGCCGCCGTGGGCACGTCGTGATCGACGAAGGCCCGGAGCAGCGCGAGCTCCAGTGCCCCGGCGAGGTCTTCCTCGTTGGGCGCGCCCTCGGTGAGCGCCGACTCGGCGAGCTTCGCGCGGAGCGGCGCGTCGCCGCGCCAACGGGTCAGGCTGCGCGCGGCGGCTCGCACCAGGGCCGAGGCGGGGTGCAGCCCCGAGGCGTCGTCGAGCGCCTCGCGAACGCGCTCCTCGTCGCCGAGGCGCGAGAGCAACGACGCCGCCAGGACCAGCCAGCGCGCGCCCGCTTCGCCCTCCCCCACCCGTGCGCGAGACCTTGAAATTTCAAGCACCTGCGCGCCATCGCGGGACGCCGCGGACAGCGACAGCGCCAGCGCCGCAGCGTAGTCGTCCCCCGGCGAGCGCTCGTGCGCGACCACTGCGAGCGCCCGCGCGCGCAGCTCGTCGCCGCCCGCCCAGGCGAGGCGCGCGGCCGCGGCGCGCCATTGCGCGGCGTCGACGTCGCCGAGATCGTCCCGCTCCGAGAGGGTCTCGGCCCATCGCGACGCCGCGGCGGGCGAACCGGCCGCGACCCAGAGCGTCGCGGCGCTCTCGGCCGCCCAGCGCGCACCCCCGGTGGCGACCACGAGGCGCTCCGCGGTCTCGGCCGCCCCGCGAAGGTCGGAGAGGTCGTAGCGCAGCGCATAGAAGCGCTCGATGAGCAGCGACGCGCGCTCGTCGTCGTCGGCGGCGTGGGGCAACAGCGCGTCCATCGCCGCGACGCGCGCACGGTGCAGCCCCGCGGCCTCCTCCACCGACGAGGCCGTCGCGGCGGCGCGGGCGAGGAGCATCACCGAGGCGCGGCGCGAGACGAGGTCCCCCGGGTCTTCGTCACCGGCCTTGCGAAAGCGCGCGAGGGCGCCCTCGACGTCGGCCCGGAGCGCCAGCGAGAGGGCGGCCGCGGCGCGGTGCAAGGCGGCGCGGCCCACGCCGGGCGGCGACGACTCTGCAAGCTCGTCGAACTCCCGCACCACCTCGAAGCCGTCCCCGCCGGCGAGGGTCTGCTCCACGAGCGCGCCGCGGGCGGCCGCGCTCCCCGGGTCCTGCGCGAGCGCCGCGCGGAGCGACGACGCGGCGGCGGCGATGTCGCCCTGCAGCGCCGCGCTCTCGGCCTGCCGAAAGTGCAGCGACGCCCGCAGCGATGCGTCGCCAAAATCGTGGGCGAGGAGCCACGCCGCGTGCCGCGCGGCCCCCTCGATCTCGCCCATCTGATCGAAGAGGGACATGGCCGCGAACTGCACCCTCGCGTCCGAGGGGCGGAGGTTGAGCGCGCGCTCCATCGCGGCCTCGGCGCCGCCCGCGTCGGCGAGGGCCGCGAAGCGCATCCGCGCCGCGCGGGTCCAGAGCTCCGCGGCGTCCACCGAGGCCTGCTCGACGTCGAGCAGGCGGCTCACGGAGAACGCCCCGGATCCCCCCTGGAACGCCTCGCCCTCGGCGACCTCCTGGGCCAGCGCCGCGCGAGATTCCAGCGCGAAGATCACATCCTCCGGGCGACCGTGCTGCTCGCCGAAGCGCTCGAGTTCGAGCAGCGCGCGCCAGCGCCCGAGGGGGAGCGCGGCCGCCTCGTGCAGGCGCCGGGCAGACTCCTCCAACGCCCCGGGGGTGCCCACCGTCGCCTGCTCCGCAGCGAGCTCGATGAGCAGCCGCGAACGCCGCGCGGGATCGCGCGTGAGGTCCGCGAGGCGCTCGAGCGCGCGCAGCGCGCCGGTCGCGTCGCCGCTGCGCAGCGCGAGGCGCTCCAGGTTGATCCACGCGACGCGGTGGTTCGGGTCCACGGCGACCGCCGACTCGTAGGACTGCTTCGCCTGCGCGGCGTCGCCGAGCGCGTCTTCGTAGAGCTCCCCGCGGAGCACCAGGGCGTCACCCCGGTCGCGCGGCGTCGGCGCGGCCTTGACCAGGGTCTCGTAGAGCTTCGTGAGGTTCGCCGTGCTCTTACGCCGGGTGTACAGCCGGATGAGCGCGTCGAGGGGCGCGCGGAAGGACGGTCGGGTGTTGAACGCGGTGAGGTAGCCCCGGGCGGCCGCGGGCTCGTCGCCGCGCACGCGCTCGTCGACCTCGGCGACCTCGTGCTGCAGCATCGCCTTGAGCTCGCGGGTCTCGGCGACGCCGAGCTCATCGGCGAGGACGTGGGCGATCTCTTGCATCCGAGAGACCAGCGAGTCGGGCAGGGGAAACAGCGAACGCGACGGCGCGGGCGCGCGCTGCGAGGGTTCCGAGGCCGAGGGAGCGCTGGGTTGCTGCGTGGACGACATGCGCCTCGTTCTGGTCGGAGAGAGCCCCGCACGATAGTCCAACGGCCGCGGGCGCCGCCAGCGTCGTGTGCGACGGTGCGCACCCGCAGAATCAGCGCGGGAGACGCTCGGGATCGAGCACCAGCGCGACGCGCCCGGCGCCGTCGATGGCCGCGCCGCGCCAGGGGCCGACCTCCAGGGCCGGCGGGAGCGCGCGCACCACGAGCGCGAGCGGGGTGCCCACGGTCGGCGCGGTCACCCAGCGCTCGACCTCCCCGCCTCGCAATCGCAACGCCACGGGCTCGTCGTCCTGCCCGTCCGTCGCGTCGCCCAGGAGCCGCGCGAGGCTCATCGCCCCGGGGGCGCGGCGCGCGTGCTCGATGCCGCCGACGCGCGCGAGCGGGATCATCACCGTGCGCCGCGGGAGCAGCACCGGCAGCAGCCGCTGCGCCACGGAGCGGGTCTCCACGGTCACCTCGAAGCGCGTCCCCTGCCCGCGCCGGGTGCGGGCGCAGACCCCGCCGCCGAGGCGACGCACCGACTCCCGCACGAGGTCGAGCCCGACGCCCCTCCCCGCGTCGGGCGCGGCCCAGGCGCGAGTCGAGACCCCGGGGATGAACAGGGTCTCGAGCACCTCAAGGTCGCTCCAGGGGCCGTCACCGCGGAGGTGGCCCAGGAGGTCCGCGCGGGCGCGCACGGCGTCGAGGTCCACGCCCTCGCCGTCGTCCTCCACGGCGAAGCGCACGGCGTCGCCCTCGGCGCGGGCCTCCAGGCGCAGCGCCGCGGCCGCGGGCTTGGCCCGGGCCACTCGCACCGCCGGCCGCTCCACGCCATGCGCCACGGCGTTGCGCACGAGCTGCGAGAGCACGTCGACGAGGGGCTCGGCCACCGCGCGGTCCACCGGGGTCTCGTCTCCGTCTCGGAGCACGCGCACCTGCCGATCGCCGCGGAGGTGGAGCTGCGCGACGGGCGCGACGCGATCGAAGATCCATGCCGCGGTCACCTGCCCCGCGCCTCGCAAGAGCTCCTGCGCGCGATCGCCCGCGCGGCCCAGGGCGTCGCTCTGGCGCCGCGCCCGCGCCGCGCCCCCCTCCAGCCGCGAGGACGCATCGCGCAGCGACGCCTGCACCCGCCGCACCGACGCGATGACCTCCGCGGGCACCCCCCAGGGGCGCGCGGGACCGATGCGCCGCAGCGCGTCCTCGAGCGCCTGGGCGCCGTGCCCGAGGCCCCGGGCGACGTCGGCCACGCTGTCGGCGCCCTGATCCACCCGGTCGCGCACGAAGGCCACCTCGCCCAGCGCCTCGGCGAGCTGCGCGACGGTGCGCGCGGCGACGCGCACGTGCTCATCGCCCCGCAGGCCGTCGCCCACGCTCCGCGGCGCCGCGCGAGAGCTCATCGCCGCGGGGACGTCTCTCGCGCGCAGCAGGCCCGCGGCGCGCAACCCTTCGATCATCAGGTTGGCCGCGGCGTCGCCCTCGTCGGCCGTGCCCGGCGCCATCGCCAGCTGCGCGCGAGCGCACTCCAGGGCCTCGTAGTCGCGCCGCGCCGCGCCGCCGGTCCGCGCCGCGAGGGACTGCACGGCGCCTTCGAGCGCGTGTGCGGCCCGCGCGACTCCCTGCGCGCCGGCCATCGCCGAGGCCCCCTTGAGCGCGTGCAGCACCCGCAGCGCGTCGTCCATCGCGCGCCGCGCGTCCTCCCGGCGCTCGGCGAGCTCGGCAGCGCTGAAGAGCTCGCGCAGAGACTCGAGCCGGCTGCGGGCGTCGGAGAGGAAGTACCCATAGAGCTCCGCGCGCTCCGCGGGGTTCAGCGCGGGCGCGGGCGGCGTCGGGCGGGCGCTGCTGCGAGCGTCGGCCGGGGGGTCCAGGGCGCCCATCCCCTGCGCGTCGACGCCGAGGTCCACGAGCCGCCGCTCCAGCGCGCCGAGCCCGCGCCGCACGACGTCGGAGTCGCGGGCGCGGAGGCCCTCGTCGAGCCCCGAGAGCTCCGCCGCGAGCTCGTCGAGCCCCATCATCGCCGACGCGCCCCGCATCGCGTGCAGGGCCGCGCGCCACGCCGAGGCGTCACCCCGGGGGCCCGCCACGGCGCGCACGTGCCGGGTCATCTCCTCGCGAAAGACCTCCCACAGCTCGGGGTCGTCGAGCGGCTCGGGCACGGCTCACTCCGCCGCGAGGGCCGCGAGGGCGCGCACCGCGCGGTCCACGGCGTCGCGCGCGGCGCTGTGCTCGGCCTCGTCGCGCACGCGGGCCTGCGCGGCCTTCAGCTCATGGGCGAGGCGCTCCGCGGCGGCGGTGACCGAGGCGACCATGGCCTCGGTGTCGTCGTCGAGCAGCCGCAGCTCGGCCAGCGCGTCGCGCAGCTCGACCGCCGACGCCCGCGCCGACTCCACCGCTGCCGACGCCCGCGCGACCTCCGCGCCGAGGGCCTGCCCGGTGCTGCGCGCCTCTTCCAGCCGCGACTGCGAGGCCGCCAGCGCGCGCCCCACCTCGGCGGTCCCGGCGCTCAGCGCCGCGGCGGTGGTGCCCACCCGCTGCGCGGAGCGTCGGATCTCCTCTCCCAGCGCGATGAGCGCCCTCGCCGCCTCGGTGCCGCCCCGCAGCCCTTCGAGGCCCACGTTCAGCGAGAGCACCCCGATCCGCTCGGCCCCTTCGGCGATCTCCGCCGCCCAGGGGCTGAGCTCCTCGGCGCGCACCACGGCGCGCTGCGACTCCTCCAGCGCGCGGTCCAGCGCGACCCGTTGACGCGCGGCCCCGTCGGCGAGGGCTCGGCAGGCCACGTCGATGCCGCCGACCAGCGAGGTCGCGTCGCGGTGCGTCCCCCGGGCGCCGCGGACCACCGCGCGCAAGGTCTGCTGCAGCGCCTCGAGGGCCGCGCGCAGGGACGGCTCGCGCACCCCGTCGAGCGCCGAGCGGGTGAGGTCCCCGCGGGCCATCTCACGCAGCGCCGTCACGGTTGTCGTCACCACCCCCCGCTGCTCCCCCACGACCAACGCCCGCGCCACGCGACGCCACCGCGACCGCCTCGACTCACCCTCCATCACCGCTCCTCCTGCGTCGCGCTCATCGTCACCAAAGCCCTCGCCGCGGCCGCGTCGAGGCTCGGGGCCTCGTCCGACTCGACGAGCCCGTGCACCGCCTCGAGCTCCACGGCGACGTGCTCACCGCCCGACTCCAGCACCACCGCGACGCTCCCCCATTGATGGGGCGCGAGCGTCACCAGCGGCACGACGCGCTCTCGCCACGCGAAGAGCCCGCGCAGCGAGGGCGACGCGCCGGGGACCTCCGTGATCGTGGGCCGCGTGAGAACCGCGCGCACCTGCGCCGCGTCGAGGCTCACGGCCGCGCCCGCCGCGTCGCCGCGCAGCCTCGCGCGCAGGCCGCTCACGCCGCCACCGCCAGGACCCTCGCCCGCAGGAGGCGGCAGAGCACCTGGCAGAGGTCGAAGCGGCTCATCCCCAGGGCGTCGCGCAGGTCACGCACGTCGCGCACGCCGTCGACCTCGGTGAGCACCGCGCGCCCGTCGGCGTCGACCTCCGCGTCGCCCTCGGCCCGCGTGAGGATCACCGCGTCGCTCGGGATCAGCGCGCGCATCACGCGCCACTCGTCCATGCGCCGCATGCCCTCCATCACCACGGCGTCGGCGGCGAGGCCCAGCCGCGCGCGCTGCGCCGCCACGAGCGTCGCGCCTGCATCGAAGCGAAACCGCCCCTCGGGCCACCCCAGGCATTCGTAGATCAGCTCGCGGCTCTGCTGCTCCAGCGCGCCCGCGAGCTGCGCGTCGGTGACACTCCCCTCGCGCTGCAGCCGCTCGCCGAGGAGCTCCCCCGCGCCGCGAGGCGCCGCCGCCGCGCGCTCGACGGCGTCGCGGGGCACGCCCTGCGCCACGAGGAACTGCCCGAGACGCAGGTCCTCCTCGAAGGCCGCGCCGGTGCAGCCGTCGACGCGCCCCTTGCGCAGGCCCACGCTCACGCGGCGCGACGCGCCCCCGCGGTCAATGCGAAGCACGCCGCTCTGCCCCTGCAACGCCAGGAGCTGAAACACCTCGCCGAGGCCGACCTGCTCCACGCGCCCCTCCAGCGCGGGCCGCGAGCCGCCGAGATCCTCCAACGCGGACGCGAGCTCGGGCGCCACCCGGCCGCCGAGCCGCACCGCGAGCGCCGAACGCAGCGATTCGACACCCACGCTCACCCCCGCCGCGTGCAGCACGGGCTGCAGCGCGCGGGCGACCACCTCGGCAGGGTCCGCGGCGGGCTTCGCCGGCCCGCTCGCGCGACGCGAGACCAGCGGCACCGGCTGCACCGCCGAACGCAAGACCTCCGCCGCCGGTTCGAGGACCTCGGCGCGCAGCGCGCCGCGCACGACCGCGAGCAGCTCCGCGGGCGCGAAGGGCTTCGCGAGCCACGCGGTGGAGCCCGTGGCGGCCATGAAGCGCTCGGCGATGGCCTCGGCGCGCGCCGACATGAGCACCAGCGGGAGCTCGCGGAGCGACGCCACCGACCGCACCGCCTGAGCGAACTGAAAGCCGTTCAGCCGCGGCATCACGAAGTCCACGAGCACCAGATCGAAGCGCTCACGCTGCACCCGCTCCAGCGCCTCGGCGCCATCCCCCGCGCCCGACACGGAGACGCCCGCCTCGGTCAGGACCGCGCTGACGATCCTCCGTACCGTCGCGCTGTCATCGACGACCAGCACCCGCGCGCTCATGGCATACGCGATGGGTCGGTATCGCGGCGGGGGCCGACGGTCAAGCAACGGCGCGGTATAAGCTCGGGGCATGAGCACCCTCCCTCCCGACGTTCGCCGCGTGCTCGACGGCGACGAGGTCGAGCGCGCCCTGCGGCGCATGGCCCTGGAGATCGCCGAGCGCAACCGGGGGGTCGGCGACATCGCCCTCGTCGGCGTGCGCCGCGGCGGCATCGCCCCCGCCGCCCGGCTGTGCGCCCTGCTGCGCGAGGGCGAGGGCCGCGAGGTGCCCGTGGGCTCCGTCGACATCACCCTCTACCGCGACGACGCCGCCACGGCGCTGCCGAACCCGCGCATTGGCCCCAGCGAGATCCACTTCGAGGTCGACGGTCGGGTGGTGGTGCTCGTCGACGACGTGCTGTTCACCGGGCGCACCACGCGCGCGGCCATCGACGCGATTCTTGACTACGGCCGCCCGCGGGCGATTCAGCTCGCGGTGCTCATCGACCGCGGCCACCGGGAGCTCCCCCTGCACGCGGATTTCGTCGGCCGCACCATCAGCACCGCCCGCGACGAGCGCGTGGAGGTCCGCCTCGACGACGGCGGCCCCAACGAGGTGCTGGTCTCGACCCCGCGGTGACAAGCGTGCGCGAAACTCTGCGCCGCGCCCCGCGCTGACATACCCTCCGCGCGATGTCCGTCGCCGTCCGCCACCTGCTCGGCATCGAGGCCCTCGACGCCCGGGAGATCACCCACTACCTCGACACCGCCGAGGTCTTCTTCGAGGTCTCGCGCCGACGGGTGCGCAAGGTGCCCACGCTGCGCGGCAAGACCGTGATCAACGTGTTCTTCGAGGCGAGCACCCGCACCCGCACCAGCTTCGAGATCGCCGGCAAGCGCCTGAGCGCCGACGTGGTGAACCTCTCCGTGAGCACGTCGAGCGTCACCAAGGGCGAGAGCCTCGTCGACACGGTGAAGAACCTCGAGGCGATGCACCCCGACGTGCTCGTCGTGCGCCACGCGTCCAGCGGCGCCGCCGAGCTCGTCGCCCGCCACACCCGCGCGGGCGTGGTGAACGCCGGCGACGGCACCCACGAGCACCCCACGCAGGCCCTCCTCGACGCCTTCACGATGCGCCGCGCCAAGGGCCGCATCGAGGGCCTCGTGGTGGTCATCGCGGGTGACATCGCGCACAGCCGCGTGGCCCGCTCCAACGCGCTGCTGCTGCGTCGCCTGGGCGCCACGGTGCGCTTCTGCGCGCCGCGCACCCTGCTGCCCGCGGGCCTCGCGCAGTACGACGTCGAGGTCTACGACGACCTCCGCGCGGCGGTGCGCGGCGCCGACGTGGTGATGATGCTTCGCATCCAGCGCGAGCGACTCACCGAGGCGCTGATCCCCTCGACGCGGGAGTACAGCCGTACCTTCGGGCTCAACCGCGCGGTGCTCGCCCTCGCGAAGCCCGACGCCGTGGTGATGCACCCCGGACCCATCAACCGCGGGGTGGAGATCGACAGCGACCTCGCCGACGCGCCGGCCTCCCTCATCCTCGACCAGGTCGAGGCCGGCGTGGCGGTGCGCATGGGCGTGCTCTACCTCCTCGCCGCCGAGGCGGGACAGGGGCCGCTCACGTGAGCGCGGTTGTGCGCACGGGCCTCGAACGCCTCCTCGACGACGCCGGCCCGCTCGTGCGCGGTCGTCGCGTGGGGCTCCTCGCGCACCCCGCGTCGGTCACGTCTGACCTCACCCACGCCACCGAGGTGCTCCGCCGCGCGGGCGCGACGCTGCGCGCGCTCTTTGGCCCCGAGCACGGCGTCGGCGGAGAGGCGCAGGACATGGAGGGCGTGCGCGACGGCGACTCGCCCTTCGCGGCGATCCCCTCCCACTCGCTCTACGGCGACAGCTTCGCGTCGCTCAGCCCGCAGGACGCGTGGCTCCAGGGCCTCGACGCGGTGGTCATCGACCTGCAAGACATCGGCAGTCGGTACTACACCTTCGTGTGGACAGCCGTGCTCATGGCCCGCGCGTGCGCCCGCCTCGGCGTCGAGGTGATCGTCTGCGACCGCCCCAACCCCCTCGGCGGGGACATGATCGAGGGCGCGCCCCAGCGCGAGGATCAGCGGTCCTTCGTGGGGCTGGAGTGCGTGCCCGTGCGGCACGGGCTGACCCTCGGCGAGGTGGTCGCGTGGCGCGCCGAGGTCGAGGGCCTCCACGGCGTGCGGGTGATCGACATGCAGGGCTGGCGGCGCGCGATGCGCTTCGAAGACACCGGGCTGCCCTGGGTGCTCCCCTCGCCCAATATGCCCACGCCCGACACCGCGCGCGTCTACCCCGGCGGTTGCCTCCTCGAAGGGACCAACCTCTCCGAAGGCCGCGGCACCACGCGCCCCTTCGAGCTCTTCGGCGCGCCCTTCGTCGACGCCGACGCTCTCGCGAAGGACCTCCGCGCCGAGGCGGGCTGCGTCGCCCGCGCGCTGAGCTTTCGCCCGATGTTCCACAAGCACGCGGGGATCACCAGCCGCGGGGTGCAGGTGCACGTCACCGACGAGAAGACCTTCATGCCCTACCGCACCTACCTCGCGGCGCTGCGCGCGGTGCGGCGGGTGCCCGGCTTCGCGTGGCGCACCGAGCGCTACGAGTTCGTCGACGACCGGCCCGCGCTGGACCTCCTCACAGGTGACCCCGCGGTGCGCCTCGCCCTCGACGCGGGGGCCTCGGTGGACGAGATCATGGCCATCGGCGACGACCGGCTCCGCGCATGGAGCCGCGACACGACCGCCCGCTGGCGCTACCGATAGCGCCCTCCGCACGCCCCTCAGGCGAGCATCGCCTCGGCGCGGGTCACGGCCTCGGAGAACAGCGTCGGCGGAAGCGATCCGAGGGACAATGGCGCGGGATTGTCCCAGCGCGCGAAGCGCAGCGACCCCACCGCGGTGCGCCGCTCCGACTCGGACCACAGCGCGATCCCTTGCACCTCCAGCACCGCCTCCACGCGCGCGCCGTTGAAGCGCAGGCTGAAGGCGTGGCAGCGCCCCTCCTCCACGGTGCCCGGGGTCCAGCCCCCCGCGGTCCACGGCGGCACGGCGCGCGCGTGACGCTCGCCCTTGGCGAGGAGCCAGCGGCCTTCGAGCCCGTGCCACGCCGACGCGTCACGGTCGCCGTCGGGCAGGACCACCGACGGCCGACGCGCCTGCGCGAAGGGCGCCCCCGGGAGGTCATCGTCGACGAGCCCGTCGAGGGCGTGGAGCAGCACGTACCCGCGGTGGTCCTCGATCGCGTCGAGCGCGGCGCCCGAGATCGCGCGGTCGCCGTCGCGCCACCACACCCGTCGGCACAGCGGACCGAGCACCGCGTGGCGCAGGCACGCCCGCAGGTGCGCGCCCGGGAACACTCGCGCCGACGCCATCGCGTCGACCAGCCGTGATGTCTCTCGCGCGACCGCGTCGGGGAGCGTCTGGTGCAGCACCCGCAGCGCCCGCCGCAGGGCCGCCACCCGCTCGGGGTCATCGCGCTTCGAGGGACGCGGCGGCGCGTGCAGCACGCCCCCCTCGTCATCGCGCAGGATCACGTCGGCCCCGCGGACCTCCACCCGCACCGCGTGGTGACCGAGGTCGAAACGCCGCGCGCCGCCGTCGAGTTCGTAGCCCGGCGACGCCCCGTCGAGCAGCTGCTCCACGGGCACGCCCCGCGCGCGAGCCTCCTCGTCGAGGGCGTGGCGCGCCGCGGCGCCGAAGGACTCGTGGGGGTGCCGCGTGCCGAGGTCGTCGAGCACGCAGAGCCCGTGGTCCGCCGCGCGCATGGCGAGGAGCTGCCCCGCGCTCGCGGCCAGGGATCGACGGGAACCCCTGTGCCACAAGGGGATCGCCTCACCGAGGGCCCGGCTCGCGAGGGCGCCGCCGAGCAGGGTGGCGAGGAGCAGCGCGCCGTGATCGCCCGCGGGCGCGTCGGCGGCGATCCACGCGTCGAGCATGGCCTCGGCCCAGGTCTCCCGGTCGCTGGGGTGGAGCATTCGCGCGACCTCCACCACCTCGGGGTCTGGCTCCGCGCCGCCGCGAAGCGACTGCAGCCGCACGAGGTGCTGCGGCACCGACCGCGGGACCTCGGTGCCGTCGTCCCACCGCAGGGTCGCGTCGCAGCGCTCCAGCCAGCGCGAGGGCTTCTTGCCCGCGCCCACCCGCCCGGCCTCGGCGCGCGCCACCACCGCGGCCCGCAGCGGGTCGCCCGTGTCGCTCCCGGCGCCGTCGCGCGGCTCGAAGCCCAGCGCCGACACGATCGCCGCCCGCACCCGCGGCGCGCGCTCCTCGCGGTGCCGCGCCGCGAGCGCCCCGGCGGCGACGTCACCATGGCCGTGCAACGCCCGCACCGCGAGCACGCGCACCTCCGACGCCCGGTCCTCCAGCAGCGCGACGATCGGCCCGAGCTCCTCGTCGCCGAGCCTCGCGCACGCGACCACCACGGCCTCCCTCGACGCCGCCCCGGGCTCGCACAGCAGCGACGCGGCCAGCGCCCCGCGCTGCGGGTGCGGCATCGCCAGCAGCGCCTCGGCCGCCCGCGTCGCCAGCGCGCCCGAGGATGACCGCAGCAGCGCCTCCCACAGCGGACGGGCTTCGGCCGCGGGCCACGCCTCCGCGAGCGCCGCCGCCCACTCCCCGGGATCGTGCGCCGCCAAGGTCGCCGCGAGCGCGCCCCAGCGCGACGGATCCCCCGCGCCATGCACCCGCAGCATCTCCGCGCGCAGCGAAGTCGGCGCCGCGGAACCCTCCCCGAGCACGGACTCGGCGAAGGGCGCGGCCGCCGCGGGGAGCTGCCGCAGCAGCGCCTCCAGCGCGGCCACCGCGTCGCCCTCGGTGGCGCCGTCGGCACCACGTGCGACCGCCACGACGAGGTCTCGCATCGCGTCGCCGCCCAGCGCGAGCAGCGCATCGGCCGAGGCGCCGCGGAGACCGGGCGGGAGCGACCTCGCGAAGGCGCACAGCCCTTCCTCGTCGCGCGGCGCCGCGGCCCCGAGCGCCCGCACGCAGCGCGCGACCACCACGGGTCCTGCGTCCCCCGCCGCGCGGAGCAGCGCGGGCACACGCGCGGGCGGGTCGGCCGACAGCTCCGCCCGCAGCGCCCGCCCCACCGCCGCGAGCGCGCCGTCGAGCGAGACCCACACGGCCGCGCGCCGCAGCAGCGCCGCGAAGAGCGCGGGCTCCGACACCCCGGCCGCGCGCAGCCAGCCCAGCGCGCCCGGCCAGCAGGGCGCCGCGGCGTCGGCCTGATCCAACAGCGCGTCGAGGACCTCGGTCCGCGGCAGGGCCAGGGTGAGGGCGGCCCGCTCGGTGGTGTCGGGCTGGTCTTCGTCGCCGCCGAGGGCCAGCGCGAGCAACGCGCCGACGGCCCGCGCCGCGGCGTGCGCCACCGCCGACCGGAGCGCGTCCGAGGGCGCCTCGCCACGCAGCG
This sequence comes from Polyangiales bacterium, assembly GCA_044376155.1. GTDB lineage: Bacteria > Myxococcota_A > Polyangia > Polyangiales > JAWKRB01. The sequence goes on along the minus strand of JBILLI010000006.1, from coordinate 4,994 downwards.
TGGCCGCGAGGTCGCGCACGACGTCATCGCCCCACCCGAGGTGCCGCGCGCGCAGGATCACCCGCCCCACCCGGGACTCGGCGTCGATCACGGCGCCCCCTCGGCGTCGGCGAAGAGCGCGCGCAGGGTGTCGTCGTCGAGCGTCGGGGCGGGCGCGTCGAGCCCCTCAAGGAGCGACTCCGCGAGGCGACGCTTGCGGTCCTTGAGGGCCATCACCCGCTCCTCCACGGTGCCCTTGCAGATCAGTCGGTACACCGTCACCGCGCGGGTCTGCCCGATGCGGTGCGCGCGGTCGCCGGCCTGCGCTTCCACCGCGGGGTTCCACCACGGATCACACAGGATCACCGTGTCGGCCGCGGTGAGCGTGAGCCCGGTGCCCCCGGCCTTGAGCGAGATCAGGAACAGCGGCGCGTCGCCCTCTTGAAAGCGCCGCACGACCTCGGCCCGGTCGACGGTCGCGCCGTCGAGGTACTCGTAGGCGATGCCCTCGCGGTCGAGGTCACGCCGCCAGAGCGAGAGCAGCTCGACGAACTGCGAGAACACCAGCGCCCGGCGACCGCCCTCGACCACCGCGCGCACCCGGTTGAGAAAGACGTCCCGCTTGCTGCCCCCGTGCTCCAGCGTGGGGTCCACGAGGCGCGGGTCGCAGGCCATCTGCCGCAGGCGCAGCAGCGCGGTGAACACCGCCATGCGCGAGACGCCCTGACGCGCGGCGAGGGCGCCCCGCACCTGCTCGCGCAGCACGGCGGCGAGGGCGTCGTAGAGCCGTCGGTGGGTCGGGTCGAGGTCGCAGAGCAGCTCCACGTCCTGGCGCGGGGGGAGCTCGGCGAGCACGTCCTGCTTGCGGCGGCGGAGCACCAGCGGACGCACCGCGGCGCGCAGCGCGGCGACCTTCGCGGCGGCCTCGGCCTGTCGCCCGTCGCCTCCCTCGGGCGCGTTCACCGCGTGCGCGATGGGCCGCTCCACCAGCCGCTCGAACGCGCGCAGCGCCCCCAACGCCCCGGGCACGCACAGGTCGAGAATCGCCCAGAGTTCCGAGAGACGATTCTCCATGGGCGTGCCGGTGAGGGCCACGCGCATGGGCGCGGTGAGCTCCCGCGCGGCCTGCGCGGTGGCGGCGTCGAGGCTCTTCACGGCCTGCGCCTCGTCGAACACCACGAGGGAGAAGGTGCGCGTCGCGAGCCACGCGGCGTCGCGCCGCAGGAGCCCCCAGGTGGTCACCACGACGTCGAACCCGGTGAGGTCCACGGCGACCCGCGCGGCGGCGTCGAGGCCGTGCAGGCGCAGCACCCGCAGCGACGGCGCGAACGATGCACAGGCATCGATCCACGCGCCCACCACCGAGGTCGGCGCCACCACCAGCGCAGCGCCCTCGCCCCGCTCGCGCACCCAGCACGCGAGGGCCAGGGCCGTGACCGTCTTGCCGAGCCCCATCTCGTCGGCGAGTACGCCGCCGAGGCCGAGCCCGTGGAGCCACTGCAGCCACGCGAGGCCCCGTCGTTGATACGGGCGCAGCGTCGCCGTGAGGGCCGCGGGGACCTCGGGCTCGGCCGCGTAGTCCCCCCCGCGGAGGCGTTCGGCCACGGCGCGCAGCGACTCGGCGCCCTCGGCGCGCTCGCTCCATCGCAGCACGCTCCCGAGGCGCACGATCGGCAGCAGCGCGCGAGACTCCCACGCCGCGTCTCCCTCCGCGGGCAGCTCGTGGAGCAGGGCCGCGAGGTCGTCGTCCACCGCGGCGAGGGTTCGGTCGTCGAGCTCCACCCAGCGGCGACGTCGCGCGAGGGCCTCCCGCAGGCGGGTGAGCTCCACGGCCTTGGTGTCGGACCAGAACGACGCCGCGACCTCGAGCATCCCGCCCTCGCGGGAGACCTGGAGCTTCGCGACCACCGGCGGCGCGGCGCGCACGCCCGAGAGGGAGGCGGGCACCTCGACGGCGATGGGCGGCGACACGCTGCCGCGGATCATGTCCGCGTCGACGCGCCAGAAGCGCGCGGCGTCGTCGTCGCGGGCGCGAAAGCACTTCGCGTCGGCGTCCCAGCGCAGGGCGGTGTCGCGCAGCCGCCCGAGGGCGTCGAGCTCGAGGTCGGTGTCGCGGCGGTCGTCGTCGTCGCCGAGGGCGCTGCCCGGCGCGAGGGCAAAGACCCCGTGGGGGTAGTGCGCCTCGAGGCGGGCGGTGAGGTCCAGGGGGCGGCCGTCGACGCGCAGGGTGATGCGCGCGAGGGAGTCGTCGGCGCCCACCTCGGCGAGGCTCGGGAGGCGCACCGCGCGGCCGCGGAGACGTCGACGCAGCGCGCGGAGGATGCGCTCGGCGTGACCCGGCACGAGCTCCACCGCGGGCGCGCTCTGGGCGTGCCACGCGAGGTCGAGGTCGACGCCGTCGGCCACGCGAAAGAAGCTCCGTCGCGCGGGCGCCCACAGCCGCGGGAACGGACCGCGGAACAGCACCACGTCCCACGCGTTGAGCTCCACGCGCCCGTCATCACTGCGCCACCGGGCCTCTACCGCGTCGACCGGGTGGTCGTTGGCGGGCGGGGCGTCGCGCCAGCTCCCACCCGTGGCGCCGTACAGCGCCCGCGGGGTGCCGTCGTCGTCGGTGTGCATCGCCAGGCGATGCCGCGGGAGGCGGGTGACCACGAGGTGCAGCGAGAGGCACTGCTCCTCGAAGCGCAGGGGCTCTTCGTCGCCCTCCAGGGTGACCCGCGCCCGCGCATGCCGCGAGAGGAATTCCAGCGCGACCCCGGCCTCGACGCCGCTGGCCTTGAGCGTTCGCCGCGAGCCGCGCGTGGGGCTCAGCAGCCGCACCACCGCGCGGTCCTCGGGCGGGAGCAGTGCCGAGAGCAGGGCCGCGGGGTCCATCGCGCCGCGCTGCCCGGCCGCGCGCACCTTGAGCTCCACCTGCGGGGTGCCGTCATAGCCCACGCAGCGCCGCTGCAACGGCTGGGAGGGGTCCACCGCCGAGGGCAGCAGGAGGGAGTACCGGGGAGGGTCCAGGGCGAGGGCGGGACGCACGGGCAACCACGTGGAGGCCACCGCGTCGGCGGCGACCTGCGCGCGCACGCGCTCCCGCACGGCGGCCGCGGCGAAGAGCGTCTGCGGCGTCACTGCGTCGGCGCGCAGGGCGTCGCGGAGCGCGGGCGTGAGGGCGAGATCGAGGAGCAGCTCGGCCGCGTGCTCGCAGCCCGCCCACGCGCTGCAGGTGCAGTCGGCTCGCCACACAGAACGCCCATCGCCCCGGGAGAGCACCACCGTCGCGCGGGTCTTCGCCCCCTCCCCGGCGATCACCGCGCGCACCGCGGCCCCCGCGGGCGCAGGCCCCTCCAGGTAGCGCGCTGGCCGCGCCAGCAATCGCGGGATGAATGACGCGAAGGAGCCCCGAACGGCGTCGAGGGAGATATCGTCGAGCCAGTGCAGCGGCGTCATGGACGAAGCCCGGACGGCAGTGCGACTCCAGAAATGCAAACGGCCGCGATGGGGGGCATCGCGGCCGTAGCGTGGAGCGGGAGACGGGATTTGAACCCGCGACGTCAACCTTGGCAAGGTTGCACTCTACCGCTGAGTTACTCCCGCAGCGGAACCGTTGGTGGAGCGGGGTTCTAAAGGGTCTCAGCCCCCCGGTCAAGAAAAAAGTTCGACGGTGTTCACTCGTGGCGAAGACCGTCCACGGGCGCGAGCCGCGAGGCCCACACGGCGGGCACGAGCGAGGCGACGAGGGCGATGAGCATGGCGACCACGGCGGTGAAGACGAACTCGGCGACGCTCGGACGCACCGGCACGAAGCGGATCAGGTACACCTGCGGGTCGAGGGGGAAGTGATAGGTCTTGAGGAGCGCGCAGGTGGCCGCGCCGAGGGAGATCCCCAGCGCCGTGCCCGCGCCGCCGACGGCGAGGCCCTGCGAGAGAAAGATCCGCAGGATGGCCCCCTCCGGCGCGCCCATGGCCTTGAGGATCGCGATCTCTCGCTTCTTGTCGAGCACGACCATCACCAGCGTGGCGATGACGTTGAACGCCGCGATCACGATGATGATGGTGATGACGAGGCTGAGCGCGAGCTTCTGGAGCGAGAGCGCGGTGAAGAGGTTGTGGTTGAGCGACTCCCAGTCGAGCGTGTGGTACGCGCCGCCGCCGAGGGCGCGCTCGATGCGGCGGCCGATGGCGCGGGCGCGGGTGATGTTGCGCACCTTGACCTCGACGCCGGTGACCGCGTCGCCCTGGTCGAAGAAGCGCTGCGCCTGCCAGATGTCCACGTAGACGAGGCGAGAGTCGTACTCGTCGAAGCCCGCGTCGAAGATCCCCACGACGCGAAAGTCCCGCGCCCGGGGCGTCGCGCCCTGGCGGACGATGGCGCTGTCGGCGCCGGTGAGCGGGGAGATGATCCGCACGGCGTCGCCCACGCGGAGGTGGAGGTTGCGCGCGAGGGTCTTGCCGATGATCACCCCGGGGAGGTTGGCCGACGCGCTGCCGTCCCGCGCGCTCTCCTGCGCGACGCCGCGCGCATACGCGTCGAGGGGGTCGTCGCCCGCGGGCGCGTCCTGCGGGAGGGTGTAGGCCGCGGTGGCGCCCGAGGGCAGGAGGTCCGCGGGGGGCGCCGCGGGGGCGGGCGCGGGTGACGGGGTGGGCGCCGTCGGGGTGTCATCGAGCGCGACGCGCGGCGCGAGGATCCCGCGGGGGCTCATGAGCTCCCGCCGCGCGCGCACGAAGTAGTCGTCGAGGGTGCGGTCATTGCGCGCCGAGGGCTCCTCGCGCGGCGCGCTGGGCGCGGTGGACCCTGCGGGCCGAAGCCCCGCGAGGCTGCCCTCTCGAAGGTAGGTCGGAAGGTCCAGGACCTGCCCGAGCAGGTTGGGATCGACCCCCTTCACCAGCACGCCCGAGAGCTGCTCGCCGTGGGTGATCATCATCGGGTTGATCAGAAAGGGCGCGGCCCCCACGACGCCCGGGGTGTTTCGCACGTGGGCCATCACCTCGCGGTACTCGGTGAAATCCCAGCCGTACTTCAG
>JBILLI010000084.1:0-16284 GCA_044376155.1 Polyangiales bacterium | reverse complement strand
ACCGTGTCGCGAAACGCCTCTTGAAACCCAGAGGTGATGGCGAGCACGGCGGAGAGCGCCCAGACGCCCAGGGTGATCCCGAGGATCGCGATGGTGCCGATGACCGAGACGAAGGTCCGGCGGCGCGCGCGGAGGTAGCGGGCGGCGATGGTGAGGGCGAAATCCACGGCGACGGTCTATCCCTTCCCCTGCGTCGGCGCCATCCCTCGCTGCCGCCGGGGCCCGCGAGGCGGTATGGTGAAGGATCTTCATGCTTCGCCGAGCCTCGCTTCTGCTGCCGATCCTCGTGAGCGCGTGCGCTGCGCCGCCCGCCGCCGCCGTGCCTGACGCCGCGCCGGCCGCGTGCGAGGTGCGCTTCGTCGAGGCCGCGGGGCTGGTGCTGGGCCCCAGCGACACGCGCGACCTCGTGGCGCAGGTCACCCCCGCGCAGTCGGCGCCGGTGCGCATCGGGCTCCTCGGCGGCGCCCTCGACGCGACGCTCGATCGCAGCGCGGTCACCTCGGCGGCCGACGGCCTGGTGCGGTTTCAGCTCACGGCGCCGACGTCGGCCGCGAGCTTTCAGGTGCGGGTCGCGGCCGAGTGTGGCGGCGAGGCATTGCTCGGGGTCACGGTCGACGCGCGCGGCACGGGGGTGCTCGACGCCAACGCGCTCTACCGCGGCAACCGCGGCCCGAGCGGGATCACCGTCGACCTCCTGCGCGCCGACGACTGCGCGGCGCTGGTGACATCCACGGTCGAGCGCACCGCCACCCTCCCCGCGCCCGGCGGCGCCGCGCAGTTCAGCGGACTGCTGGAGGGCGTCGCCTACACCCTCCGCGCCACCGCGACGGGGATCGGCCGGGCGGTCCTCGCCGACGCGTGCGCGGGACCGTTTCGCGTGCAGGCCGGCGAGCGCCGCGGGGTCGATCTGCGCTTCACCGACCGCGCGGCCTCCCTCGCAACGGCCTACGACTTCTCGCTGGCCTTCGACCTCGGCGACGCCGCCGCGCGCTCCGCGGCGCAGTGGATGGACACCTCTCGCGCGTCCATCGTCGCCGCGGGCGGCGAGTCCCGGCTCTTTCTCCCCGAGCTCGCCGACGCCGTGGCGCAGTCGGTGCCCCGGGAGCTCAGCACTGCCGCACGCGCGGCGGTCACGACCGCGCTGCAGGGCGAGCTCGGCGTCGAGATCGAGTCTGCCCTCGCGCAGCGCGGCGCGCGGGTCGACGTGTCGCTGCAACGTCTGGCGGAGCAGACCGCGTCGGGGGTCGCCCGGGTGCGCCTGCGCGGCACCCTCACCGCCCCGTCCGCCGAGGGTGGCGATTGGCGCGCCGAGCGCATCGAGGCCGTGCTCGACCCGGGCACCCCCGAGGTCGCGGTCGACGACGCGGTCGTGCCCCTTGACGAGACCGCCGCGGCGCGGCTCTCCCGCAGCGGCGCGGAGACGGTGGTGGGCAGCCTCTCCGCCCTCCCGCTGCCCTACGCGCGCCTCGCGCGCCGCACGCTGAGCGCGGTGGTGTCGCGCTTCGGCGCCGCGAGCACGGGAGAGTTCGTGGCGCTCGCCGCCTGTCCGGTCATCGCCTCGATGGTCACCCCGGTGTCGGCGCTGTGTGACGAGCGCTGCGTCCTGGCGGCGTGCCGTCAGAGCGCCGACCGCGTGGGGCGCACGTTCGATGACGCCGTGTCGCGCACCGACGGCGCCCGCGCGACGGTCGATCAGCGCTTCGCCGCGGCCGGGCGGGTGGCCCCGGGCACGCTGCGAGTCTCGCGCGTCGAGGCCCTCACCGCCGGGAGCTTTCGCGAAGAGCCCGGGCTCACGGTGGTCGCCAGCGCGACGCTCACCGCGGGGCCGTGACCGACCCGCGCACCCGCGCGACGCTGCGCGACCTCGAGCGCGCGGGGATGGACCGCGACCGTGAGTCCCTCCGCGAGGCCGAGGCGCGGGTCGACGAGGCCGACCAGGCGTGGCGCGCGCTTCACACCCGCCATGACGCGGACGTCGCAGCCCGCCGCGAGGCGCGCGCGGCGCTGACGGGCAGGCTCGACGCACGCGCCCTCGCGAGGTGGTCCGACGACGACGAGGCGTGGCGCCGGGCCCTCGACGCGTACCGCGCGGATCTGCAGCGCCGCGCGCGCGATCTCGCCGACGCCCGGGCCGCGCGGGACCACCTCGCCCAGGCCCTCGCCGCGCGCCTCGCACGGCTCCAGGCGCTTCGCGACGCCCCGCCCGACGACCCCTCCGACGAGTGAGCCATGACCCCCTGTGGCATCGGCGTCCCGGGACAGCGATGTCGCGGTGTGTGCCGAGCTCGCCATCGGGCCCACGGGAAGCCCTCCAGAAGTGCAGGCGTACGTGAACCCCCAGGGGGTGCCGTGCGTCTCACGGACAGCCTGTGTCAATGCCCTGCACGGTGAGGGGTTTACATGGTGAAGGAGAGACCAAAGATTCTGGCGATCACCAAGGTCCACCCCACCGCCGTTGCATCTGGCGTGTGACGTGCATCTCACCTGTCTCGCGAGACCGCCCATGCAACTCAGGAATAGCCCCGCACGGCGGAAGGTTGAACGCCCTCGGACCGTCGTCACAAAACCCGAGTCACAAAACACCCGCCTCACCGCGGGTGCACAGGGTGCCGATCAGCTCGGCGCCAGCCTTGCTGCGCCTGCGACCGAAACTGTCGGTTCCCGGGCGCGTAGTCAAGCGACGGCCGCGTCGAAGCGCGCGAGCTGTCAGACCGTGGGCGCGCCCGAGGCACCCACCGCCCCGTCGCGAGACGCGGCCCGATCCGTGATTCCAGCGTTGAAGCCCGCCGCGATCACCTCTCCCGGGGTGGATCCAGGATCAGAAGGGAAGGCTCCCATGTCGATGAAGCGCAACCACGCACGTTCCAGCGCCGCCGAGTCCGCCGAGGTGGAGACCTCAGCGTCACGGCCCGCGACCGCCGAGCGCGCCCCTGACGCGGAGAGCCGCGAGGTCGAACCCTCCGAGGCCGACCTCGCCGACGCGGCCTCCGAGGCCGCCGCGGCGCTCGAAGACACCGAAGCCGTTGCGGGCACGCTGGCGCGGTACTTCCGCGACATGTCGGGCTTCGCGGTGATGACCCCGGTGGCCGAGTCCGAGGCCGCGCAGGAGTTCCTCGCCGCGGAGATCGCGCGGTGGCGCGCGTGCTTCGAGTACCCCCCGGCGATGCCCTTCGTCGCGCGGGTGGCGGAGCAGTGCCTCGCCGAGCTCGCCGAGCCCGTGTCCCTGCCGGAGTTCGAGAAGCTCCGTCGGGCAGCGAAGGACTACCGCAAGAACCACTCGAAGTTCACCCGGCGCGCCCGCGACAGCTGGGACGCGCTGGTCGACGGCCTCGCGACGAAGCTCCGCGCCCTCGACGCCGATCGGCTCTTCATCGAGGCCGTTGACGCCGAGCTCGCCCGGGTCGCCCGGGGCCCCGACGACTACGCCGAGGACGACATCGAGCAGCCCGAGCTCCTCCCGTCGCAGGCGTTTCGTCGGTACCTCAGCGACGTCGCCGGGGCGCGGGACCGGGTGTTCCGCGTGAAGAACCGCTTCGTGGCGGCGAACCTGCGCCTCGTGGTGAGCATCGCGCGCCGCTACAACCGCGGTCGCATGGCGCTCATCGACCTCATCCAGGAGGGCAACATCGGCCTGATCAAGGCCGTGGAGCGCTTCGACCACACCCGCGGCTACCGGTTCAGCACGTACGCGAGCTGGTGGATCCGCCACGCGATCTCCCGCGCGCTCGCGGACAAGGGTCGGGCCGTGCGCATCCCGGTGCACATGCTCGACACGTACAACCGCGTGCAGCGGCTGGCGTCGCAGATGGCCGCGCGCCTCGGCCGCGAGCCCTCGCTGCCCGAGATCGCGACGGAGTCGGGCATCGCGCTGGAGAAGCTCGAGCGCATCCAGAAGGATTGGGCCGAGACCCCGTTCTCGCTCGACAAGCCCATGAACGACGAGGACGGGCGGCGCTACATCGACTTTCTCCAGGACGACGCCACCCCGTCGCCCTTCGAGCAGGTCGCGAGCACCGCATGGTCCGACGAGCTCCGGCGCCTGCTCGACACCCTCTCCCCCATGGAGGCGCGGATCATCCGCTGGCGCTTCGGCCTCGACCACGAGGACGAACTCACGCTGAAGGAGATCGGCGACAAGTACAACCTGTCGCGCGAGCGCATCCGTCAGCTCCAGGAGCAGGCCCTGGAGAAGATCCGCAAGCTCATCCGCGAGTGAGCGGAGCCCCCCGCCCCCGCCTCCATCCCCCCGTCAATCCCCGCGATACTCCGGCAGCCTGATGCTGCCGGTCTCGGTGAGCTCCGCGCCCTCGCCGGCCGCGAGCAGGTCGGCGAAGGTCTGCCCGAAGCGCGCGCGCACCAGGGCCTCGACCTCCGTCGCCGTGCCCAGCGTGAGGGCCTCGCGCGCCATCTCTTGTGCCGCGGCGAGGTCCACGCGCGAGATCGCCTCTTTGATTTCGGGCACCGCCGTGGGCTCCACCGAGAGTTCGTGCACCCCCACCCCCAACAGCAACGGCACGGCCATGAGCTCGCCGGCCATGGCGCCGCAGATGGCGCACCCGATGCCTGCCGCCCGCGCCTCGGCCGCGACGTGCGCGATGGACCGGATGATCGCCGGGTCGAGCGAGCGCGCGAGGTGCGCCACGTGCTCGTTGCCCCGGTCGATGGCGAAGGCGTACTGCATCAGGTCGTTGGTGCCGATGGAGAAGAAGTCGGCCTCCCGGGCGAGGTGATCCGCGAGGGTCACCGCGCTGGGCGTCTCGACCATGATCCCAAAGGCTACGTCGCCGTATCGATCGCCCCGCGCGCGGAGCTCCTCGCGGGCGCGGTCGAGCTCGGCCCGGGCCGCGCGCAGCTCGGTGAGGGTCGAGACCATGGGCACCATCACCCGCACCTCGCCCCAGGCCGCGGCCCGGAGCATCGCCCGGAGCTGCGCGCGAAAGACCTCGGCCTCGCGCAGCGCGAGGCGCACCGCGCGAATGCCCAGCGCGGGGTTGAGCTCCTTCGGGATGCGAAACGCCGTGGAGAACTTGTCGCCCCCGAGGTCGAAGGTGCGCAGGGTCACCCGCCGCGGCGACATCATCTCCACGATGCGGCGAAAGACCTCGTACTGCTCCTCCTCGGTGGGGGGCTGGTGCCGGTCGATGTACAGAAACTCCGTGCGGTAGAGCCCGATCCCGTCGGCGCCGTGGTCGATGGCCACCGCGGCCTCGGCCGGGAGCTCGATGTTCGCCCGCAGCGCCACGGGCGCGCCGCAGCGGGTGCGGGCGCGCGCCAGGTGGTTACCCCTCAGCGAGCGCACGAAGGCCTGGTAACGATCACCGCGGTCGGTGGCCTGCTGCGCGGCGAGGTCGTCAGGGGTGACGGTGACCACGCCCCGCAGGCCGTTCACCACCACGAGGTCGCCCGTGGCGATCTCCTTCGTCGCCTCGGCGACGCCCACCACCGCGGGGATCGACAGCGCTCGGGCCATGATCGCGGTGTGCGACGTCGCCGTGCCCACGTCGGTCACGAAGGCCAGCACGTCGTTGTTCACCAGCGACGCGGTGTCGGCGGGCGAGAGCTCGTGCGCCACGAGGACCACGGGCCCGGTCACCTCGCGCAGCGCGGCGATGGGCGACGACGCCCCCATCATCTCGCGCAGCACGCGCTCGCCCACGAAATCGACGTCGCTGCGGCGCTCGCGGAAGTAGTCCACGCCGGACTTGTCGAACAGCACCTTGATGTTCTCGACGGTGCGGCGCAGGCCCCACTCGGCGTTCACCAGGTCGTTGCGAATCGCCCCCTCGGCCTGGTCCAGCAGCAGCGCGTCGTCGAGCATCAGCAGGTGCGCGTCGAGGATCAGCGTGTGCTCGCCGGCCTCGGACGACACCTTCTCGCGCACCTCCTGGAGCTGCCGCCGCGCGGCCACCACCGCGTCGCGCAGGCGCTGCACCTCGCGCTCGACCTCGGCCTCTTCGATGTGCCGCCGGGGGATCGACATCCGCCGACGGTCCAGCACCAGCGCGACCCCCACGGCCACCCCCGGAGAGGCGGCGATCCCGTGCAGCTCCCGGTTGTGGCCCGCGCTCACTTACCCTCGCCGAAGCGCGACGCGAAGAGCGCGCCGATGGCCGTCACGGCGTCTTGCGCGTCGTCGCCCTGCGCGCGCACGTCGACGCGGGAGCCCTTGGGGCACAGCAGCAGCAGCACGCCCATGACGCTCTTCGCGTTGGCCGTCTGCCCATCGCGCGAGAGGGTGACCTCGCTGCGGTAGCGCGACGCCGTCTGCACGATGCGCGTCGCCGGCCGCGCGTGCAGCCCGAGCTCGTTCAACACCTCGAAGGTCTCCTGCACGTCCATCCCGCTCACCCGCCTCGATCGGCGTCACGGTGCGAAACCCGCACGTCACCCGGCGCGCCCGCCTCGCGCAGCCGTCGTCCCAGCGCCTCGGCGATGGCCACCGAGCGGTGCCGCCCGCCCGTGCACCCCACCGCGATGTTCAGCGTCACCTTGCCCTCCCGCGCGTACCGCGGCAGCAGCGGGACCAGAAACCCGCTCACCGCGTCGAGGTACTCCGCGCCCTCGGGGCTCTCGAGCACGAAGGCCGCGACCTCGGGGTCGAGGCCCGTCCGCGGGCGCAGCGCGGGCACGAAGTGGGGGTTGGGCAGAAAGCGCGCGTCGAACACGTTGTCGGCGTCGACCGGCACGCCGTACTTGAACCCGAACGACACCACCCGCGTGGTCATCTGCAGCGACGTGCCGATCTCCCCCGCGAAGTGCGCGATGAGCTCCCGACGGAGGTCGTGCACCGTCAGCCGCGTCGTGTCGATCACCCGGTCGGCCAGCGCGCGCAGGCCCCCGAGGCGCTCGCGCTCGCTGCGGATGTGCGCGTGCAGCCCCTCGCCCGGCGCGAGGTAGGCCAGCGGGTGTGGGCGGCGGGTCTCGCTGTAGCGACGCACCAGCGCGTCGTCGCTGGCGTCGAGGAAGAGCACGTGCACCCGCGCGCCCCCCTGGCGCAGCTCGCGCACCGCGGCGTCGGCCGCGTCGAGGTAGTCGCCCACGCGCACGTCCATGCCCAGCGCCACGCGCACGTCGCCCGTGGGCGGCGTCCAGAGCGACACGGCCTGCGCCAGCAGCGGCGTCGGCAGGTTGTCGATGCAGTGGAACGAGAGGTCTTCGAGCACACGCAGCGCCGTCGAGCGCCCCGCACCCGAGAGACCGGTGACCACGACGATGAACCTCGGCGCTGCGCCGCTCACGACGCGCCTCCCTCGTCGTCCTCGGTGGGGTCCCACGCGGCGGTGAAGGGCGGCGGCAGGGGCTCGGCCGAGATCCGCGGCTCGGGCACCCCGAGCGCCGCGGCGAGCCGCTGGTGGAACGCCAGGGCCGAGTGGTGCCCCGCCTGCCGCAGCAGCTCGTTGCGGGCCGCGACCTCGATGGTCACCGCGGTGTTCTTTCCCGGCCGCACGGGCACGCGCCGCAGCGGGATCCGCTGCCCGAGGATCTCGTACCACTCGTCGTCGAGCCCGAGGCGGTCCCAGCTCTCATCGTCCTCGCGGCCCACGAGGCGCACCACGAGGTCGACCCGCTTGCGGTCGCGCACCGCGGCGACGCCGAAGAGGTCTTTGATGTTGAGCACCCCGAGCCCGCGCACCTCGAGGTGGTTCTTCAGGAGCTCCGTCGCGCCGCCGTAGATCGAATCGGGCGGCCGCAGCGCGCAGTCGACCACGTCGTCGGCCACGAGGCGGTGGCCCCGCTGCACGAGCTCCAGCGCGCACTCGCTCTTGCCGATGCCGCTCTTGCCCAGCAGCAGGATCCCCACCCCGAACACGTCGACGAAGACTCCGTGCACCCGCGTGCGCGGCGCGAGCTGCTCGTCGAGCCACGCGTGCAGCGCGTTGATCGTCACCGAGCTCTTCGCGTCAGAGACCAGCACCGGGCAGCCCCGCGCCTCGCTCGCGCGCGCGATGCCGTGCGGCACCCCGGAGGTCAGCACCACCGCGCAGAGCCCCCGCGCCAGCAGCGCGTCGAAGGCGGCCGAGGCGGCCTCGGGGGGCATCTTCGCCACGAAGCTCGACTCGGTCTGCCCGAGCACCTGCACGCGGTCAGAGGAGATCCCCTCGAAGTGCCCCACGAGGCCGAGGCCGGACTTCTGGATGCGCGGGTGCGCGATCTCGCGGTCGAGCCCCGCGGCCCCGGAGAGCACGCGCAGGCCCACGCTCAGCACGCCCGGCTCCACCAGACGCCGCACCGTCACCCGGCGTGGCAACGGCATCGAGGAATGCGCCCCGGTGGACATGCGCGCGATCCTATCACGACGCCCGCCGCGGCCGCGCTCTCACCGCCCGCGACAACGTCACCCGTCGCGAGATATTCCGGGCGCAGACGGCCCGGTCGCAGAGGCCCGCGCCGCGCGCGACGCCGCCGGATCGTCACCCCGCAGCGCGGCGGCGAGCACGCTGGCGGTCTCGCCGAGGAGCGCGCCGCGCGATGCGCGCAGCACGTCCCGCGCGCCGCGGAGGGCGCAGACTTCGCGGGGCATCGCCGCCGCCTCACCCTCGGCCCACGCCGCGTCGGCGCCCGCCTCGTCTCCCTCCTCCAGCCGCGCGAGGCCGAGGAGGTGTCGCGCGTGCGCCGACGTGTCCCCCAGGCCGACCAGCTCCGCGCCCTCCAGCAGCGCGCGCACCGCGCCGGGGTCGCCCTCGCGCCACGCCCGGTCCGCGGCCGCGAGGCGCAGCGCCGCGTGCGTCGGCGACCGTCGTCGCGCGTCGTCGAGCACGGCATCGGCGTCGGCCCCGAACCCCGCGGCGAGCAGCACGAGGTGCAAGGCCAACGCGGCCGACGGCGCGCGCGGGATCACGAGCGCGTCGCGACCGCCCCGGCGCAGCGCGGCCACCGCGGGCCCGTGCGTGCGCCACGCGGCCTCGTCAGCCGGCGGCGCGCACGGCAGCGCGCGCGCGAACACCGCCTGGTGCACCGCGCTCGGGACGGCGCCGCCGGCGCCCGGCGGATCGAAGCGCAGGTCGGTCTGCCAGCCGATGCGCGCGATCGCGACGAGCGACAGCAGCGGCCCGCGCGCCGTGGCGCGGAGCGCGACCCCGGCAGCGACGGGGCGCCGGGAGATGAAGCGCAGGTTCTCCGACCGTACCGAGAGGAGCTCTCCCGGGAGGTCGCGCGGGCCGAGGCGCACCCACACCAGCCGGGTCAGCGGGTGCAGCGACAGCGCCGCGGTGTCGTCGCGCGCGCACGACCGCAGCGGGAGCGCGGTGACCTCTCGCGCCGCCACCGCCAGCCGCACGAGCAGCAGCCGGAACGTCGGCGGTCGCGCGTGTCGGCGGTCGTCGTCGCTCGGGGCGATGCGCTCGCGGAACGTCGCGAGCACCCCGTGCTCCCCGGGCAGCGGCACCGCGTCGAGCAGGGTCCCCGCAGGCGCGAAGGGCCGCCCCGCGAGCACCACCCCGTGCGCGTCGCGGAGCTGCAGCCCCCGCGCGTCGCGGGTGAGGCACTCCGCGGCGCCCTGCACGTCGACGAGGTCGTCGCACGCAAACCGCCGAACGCGCTCGCCGCGCGCGAGGTCCCACACCTCGACGATCCCCTCGCCCTGCTCGCCGCGCCCGTGGACCCACGCGAAGTCGGCGTCGCCGCAGGGGCGCAGCGACGGCGCCAGGAGCTCCGTCGGGGGCGCAGACCAGAGCGCGCGGAGCCCGCCGTCGTCGACGTCGACGCTCAGCACCGCGTCGCGCGAGGCGGCCCCGAGCAGCGCGCCGTCCCAGCGAAACGCGTGAGGGATGAACGGCGCCGCGAGCCCCGCGTGGGCGCGCGCGATCACCCGGCCCTCACGGAGATCAACCCGCCGCGTGGTCAGCGTGGCGCCCTCGAAGGAGAGCGTCAGCGCGTGGTCCTCGTCGGCGGGGTGCGCCACCAGCGCGTCGTCGCGCAGGAGATCGGCGTGAGCCTCCTCGGGCGGGCCATCGGTCCCTGCCTCCCACCGCAGCGCGTGCGCCGCCACCGCCCGCGCGCGCAGCGCGGCCGCGCGCTCGTCGTGCCCCTCGCGGGCCGCGAGCCTCCATGCGGCGAGCCAATGTCCTTGCGCTGCAAGCGTTTCCACCACGCGGAGGGCAGGCGGCGCGCCCGGGGGGACCTCCGCCGCAGGCGCCCGCACCGCCCGTCGCTCGGCGGCCTCAAGCGCGGCGCGCCCCTCGGGCACGCGCCGCAGCGACGCCTCGTGGGGGCGCAGGAGCGGCAGCGGATCGGCGTGCAGCGACGCCTCGCGCAGGGCGAGCGCGGCGTCGATGGCCTCGACCTCACGCACCCGCGGATCACCGAGCAGCGCGAGGAGACCGGGCGGCAAGGATGCAGGGTCGACCTCGGCGCGCTCGGATTCGCTCAACGCCGCGAAGGACCGCAACGACCGCCGGGTCACGCCCTCGGCGAGCCCCCGGGTGACCTCCGCCACGCGCCGATGCGAGGCCGCCCGCGATGCCTCGTCGCGTCGCCGCATCACCTCGTCGCGCAGGTCCTGCCACGCGGCCGCGAGCGCGCCCTCCCTCGGCGGGTCTTCGCGCATCGCCGCCTCGGCGGCCTCCCAGCGGTCTTCATGAAGCAGTTCGCGAAGCGTCTCCAGCCGTCTCTGCTGCGCACCGTCGCGGGCGGCCCGAGCCTCTTCTGCGGCGCGCAGTCGCGCGGGTCGGAGCGCCTCGTCGAGGGCGGCGAGCGCCGGGCGCAGGGCGGGGTGCACGGGGGGTCGTCGCATCCCCGCGGCGACCGCGTCGGCTTCGTCGAGCGCGCCTGCGAACCGCAGGGCGTCGATCCACGCCGCCCACGCGTCAGGGTGTTCGTGCGGCGAGAGCCCGCGCTGCCACGCGCGGCCGTCGTCGAGCCGGCGGGACCTCGCCGCGGCGAGCAGCAGGTGGGCCCGGGTGGACGGCGCCACCGCGCGGGGAGACGGTGCGTCGAGGGCCGCCGCGTCGTCGCCGAGGTGCTCCACGCACAGCGAGACCCACGCGGCGTGGAGCTCGGGGTCGTCAGGACGCGCGGCGCGGGCCTCGGCGAGCAGCGACTGCGCGAGGGGCAGGTCGAACGCATCGAGCGCCGCGGCGGCGGCCCGAAGGGTCTCGCGGGGGTCGTGCACCGAGGCGCTCCTACTGCCCGCTGCCCCCGAGGGAGCGGCGCAGCTCACCCGCTGCGGTGAACACCCGGCCGTCGAAGGTGTAGGTCGCCCGCGAGGTCGACTCTCGCACCAGCACCACCCCCCGCTGCGCAGCCGTGGGCTCGCCGAGCTCCCCGCCCACCGCAAGGACCACCGTACCCTGCGGGGTGGACCACCCGCCCACGCCGTGCAACGTCGCGGGGGTGGCCTCGCGCCCCACGAAGCGCGAGAAGCCGGTGGTGTGCAGGTTCGTTCCGTTCACGCCGACAGCGAAGACGTTGTCGCGGTCTTGCACCCAGACGCCGTTGAGCCCCGAGAGCTCCTCGCCGAGCGGCGCGGCGTACAGCCCTGCGTCGCCGAGGGGTTGCCCCAGGAGCATCAGCCCGCTGGCCGCGCCGCCCACCGCGAAGCAGGTCCCGTCCTCGCGGCACGAGGCGGTGAAGAGCCGGTTGTCGCTGGCGCGCACGGTCACGGGCACCTCGCGGAGCCCCGCGGCGCTCGCCCGCAGCGCGACCCCGCCCGCGCCGACGATGAGCGCCTCGTCGTCGTTGATGCGCGCGACCTTGTAGAGGTTCTCGTCGCGCGCACGACCCGGCACGTCGGTGATGCGGCGCCACGACGCGCCGTCGAAGTGCGCCACCACGCCGCGCGGCCCCGTCGGCTGCGCGCTGCCGCCCACGGCCCAGACATCGCGCGCGCCGCGCACCAGCACGCCCCACCACGTCACGGGTCCCTCGGCGAAGGTGAGCCCGGTGTCGACCGTCGCGCAGGTCGTGCCGTCGTAGCGCAGCACCTTGCCCCCCTCGCCGACGGCGTACACCGTGGTGACGCCTTCGTCGGTGCGGCCGTCGATCCACCAGAGCACCTGGTCTGTCGTGCAGCGGGTGACGAAGGCGCCGTCGCGGTACTCCATCAGCCGGCCCGCGGGGTTGCTCCCGAGGCGCTCGGGCGCGACGCCCACGAAGCCGCCGACGAGCAGCGCGCGGCGGCCGTTGGGGTCACCCCACACGGCCAGCAGCGAGCCCCCGGGGGCGCCGCTCACGGCCAGCCGAAAGAGGTCGGTGCTGGTCTCTTCGGGCGCGGGCCCGGGGCACGCGAGGCTCATGGCCCCGATGGCGGCGAGGCAGGCGAGCGAGAGGGCGCGGGCGGTTCGAGAGGAGCGCATGGTCGTCGCGAACCCTACCGCAGCGCGGTCGGCGCGCCGCCATGAACGCCACGATTCCCTGTAACCTTCGCGACGGAGGCCCCACCGTGCGCGCACCCCGCCCCGCCCGCTTCTTTGCCCTCGCCGCGACCCTGCTCTCCTGCGCGCCCGAGTTCGACGCCGCGCGACGTCCCAACGCCCAGGGCACGCTCGGACAGGAGGTCTTCGGCATCGTCTGCGAGCGGGTTCACTTCGGCGAGAGCCCTTCGGACCTCTCCTTCGCCCGAGGTCGCGCCCCGTGCACCCGCGGCCTCGGCCCCACCGAGACCGCGCCCGTGGGACCCAAGACCGTCGCGCTGGGGCGCATGCGCACAGAGATCGCGGGCGCCCTCGACCGCGCGATGCCCGAGTCCCTCGAGACGCCCCTCGACGGGCTGCTGCTGAACCTCCTGCCGCTCTACGGCCCCGACGGGAGCAACCGTCGCATGGGCGCGGCGGGACCGTGGTTGATCACCGACCGCAGCGGGCGCGTGGTGCCGTCGGAGCCCGTGCTGCCCGAGACCACCCGCGCGGTGGTGGGCTTTCTCGACGGCGTGCGCACCGACGTGGAGTTCCTGCGCGCCATGGGTCGCGCGTCGCTGCGTCAGGGCACGCGCCCCGCGGAGGTCTCGCTCGGGCTGCTGCGCCCGGTGCTCGCCGACCCGATGCTCGACGCCACGCTCGACCAGCTCCTGCGCATGGTGCGCGAGGCCTCCCCCACACAACCCCGCGGCCCGGCGCGGCCGCAGCTCGACACGCTGTTCGAGGTGATCCGCGGAGAGTTCGCCAGCGCCGCGCCCTCGACCGACACCCGGGCCGGCACCACCCTCGACGCGACGCTCGACCTGGTGCTGCGCACCGACGCCGCCCTCGCGCGCAGCAGCGGCGCCGAGGTGGCGCGCCGTGACACCCGCGGGCTGCCCTCGGTCGACCTCTCGAACGCGCAGGCCGCGGGTCTCTTCGCCGACCGCGACGCCGACGGCGCGGCGGACGTCGACCGCGAGGGGTACTTCCTCGGGCCTGGCGGACGCATCGCCGACGCGCCCACCCCGTATCCCGCCTTCGGCCGCGCGACCGTCCCCCGCGACGCGCGCGGCCGCGCAGTGACCGCCAACGGGCAGCGTCTCTTTCGCCACGTCGACCTCGACGCCTCGATGCTCGGCGCGCTCACCCGGGAGCTCCCGGCGATGCTCGGCGCCCCGCGGCACGAGGCGGCCCCGGCGTTGGACCTCTTGCGCGGCGCGCTCCCGCTGCTCGGCGCGCGGCGCGACGCGAGCCGGGCGTACACCCCGGCGTACACCGTGCGGTACCGCGGGTTCAGCGCCGAGAGCGCGCCCGTTGTCGACCTCGTGCACGCCGCGGGGCAGCTCTTCGCCCACCGCGACGCCGACGCCGTGCTGCGGCTCACGTCGGCGCTCATGGCCCCCGAGCGCGAGGCCCTCACCGCGCGGCTCGTGGGCGCGATGCTGCGCGTCGACGAGATCGCCGACCGCTTTCCCGAGGTCACCATGGCCCACGAGTCCCCGCTCTGGGACGAGGTCATGGAGGTCACCGCGCGCGTCGCGCAGGAGCCCGGGCTGCTCGAAGACATCCTCGTCGCGGTGGCGCAGATGCAGCAGCCCATCGCCGGCGCGGGCGCCTGGGACGCGCGCTGCGCCGGCACCCTCCCTGCGGAGAACCTCTCACGCGCCTACGCCTCCTACGCGCGGCACCGCGACCGCGTGCAGCCCGACTGGCGCGGCGACTGGAACCGCCCCTTCGCGGGCGCCCTCTCGACCCCCGTGAACCGCGCGCAGCCCGACACCGTGGACATCGCCTCGCCTGGCAGCGCCCGCGACAACCGCAGCGTGCTCCAGCGGCTGTTTCACCTCATCGACGACCTCAACGGCGCGCGCATGTGCAACAAGCCCGGCGCCGCGGTGCGGGTGCGCTTCAACGTGCCGCTGCTGGGCGAGCAGTCGCTCACCGTGCCGGGCGCGGGGAACATCGCGCAGTGCTCGCTCGTCGAGGTGCCCGACGCCGCGGCGTTCTTCTCGCGCTCCATCGTGGGCGACGGCCGCGCGATCCTCCCCATGGACCTCCCGGGGCTCACGGGCTCCCTCGCCAACATTGCGCGGCAGATCGGTCTGCCGGTCGACAGCACCCTCGACAGCATCATCGAGTCGCAGACGGGCATTCGCGGGTTCAACTCCCGACCGACGCCCTTCGCCATCGCGCGGCTGGTGTTTCACCCCTCGCCCAACGGCTTCCTCTCGGACCTCATGGACCCGCCGGGGGTGCGCAACATCCTGCCCACGCCCGCGTCGCTCCCCCCCTCGCCCACGCCCGCCGCGAAGGCCGTGCGCAACGTGCACCCGGGCACGCTCTTCGTGTGGGAGAGCGCCTGCTTCTACGACTCCATGCGACCGCTCCTCGCGGCCTTCGCGAAGCACGACCGGCACATGGACGGCACCCGCGACCCGCGGTGGACCCCGGGGCGACCGCTCTCGTACATGAACCCGCGGAACCTCGACCTCTCCCGCGGCACGCAGCTCTTCGCGCAGCTCATCGGCGCCTTTCACCGCAACTGGGCCACCGCCGCCGCGACGGACTACCAATCCACCGAGGGCTGCGCGAGCTGTCCGGGCGGGCAGAACTTCTCCCGACGCGGCGGGGCGTCGCGCTACGAGCCCATCTTCGGCGAGGTGCTGGAGAGCGGGATCCTGCAGACCCTCGGGGTGGTCACCGCCGAGCTCCGCACCATCGACGTCGGCAACGGGCGCACGGGCCTCGACGCCTTCGCCGCCCTCGTGCGCGCCCTCGTCGACCCCACGGCCCGCGCGATGGACGGCAACCCCGCGTTCACCCAGCCACCGGCCTACCGCGACGGGCGGCGCAGCACGCGCTGGAACGACGACCGCACGGCGGTGCCCGCGGTGGGGCTCTACTCCCTCTTTGCTGACGCGTTCAACGCCATGGACCCGCTGCACCGCGCCGACCGCCCGACCTACGACCGCTGGGTGCGCGCGCGCTCGGCCCTCGTCGACCAGCTCATCGCGGTGAACGGCAGCGGAGAGTCCGCGCGCTTTCGCAACCGCGCCTTCGCGCCCATCACCCGCGTCCTCGTGGCGTGGCTCCGCGACCGCGTGGCCGCGCACCGCGCCGCGGGGGACCTCGACGCGTGGTCCCGCAACCTCGGCGCGCGCCTCGCGACCACGGTGCAGGGCGCGCCCTTCGCCGCCGCCACCGACCTGCTCATCGCCCTCGACGACGACGCGCCCGCGCGCGTCGCGACCCTCGGGCTGCTCACCCGACTCCTCGACGAAACCCCTGCGGCGCAAGGCGTTCCGACGAGCTACGAGGTCACCGTGACCGCCGCGGCGGACCTCCTCCAGGTGATGCGCGCCGACGCCGAGGTCGACCCCGTGCTGCGCCCCATGGCCCCGCTCTTCACCCCGGGCACGGGCCTCGCGGCGCAGGGCCTGCGCTTCTTCGACCGCGCGCGAGAGCGCGACCCCGACCGCGTGCTCACGGGCGTGCTGGGCAACATGGTGCGCCGCCCCGCGGGCGTCGACGCGACCTTTCGTGAGCCCCTCGTGGTGCTCGCCGACGCCGTCGCCGACACCCACCGCGAGCGCCCCGGGCTGCGCGGCGCGCTCGGTCCCATGGACGTGCACCTGGTGCTCACCGCGCTCCGAGATTTCCTCGGCGACACCGCCCGCGGCCTGGAGCAGTTCTACGCCATCGTGCAGCGCCGGAGGGTCCCGTGAAGCGCCTCGCCTTCGCCGCGCTCCTCGCGAGCGCCCTCCCCCGCGCCGCCCACGCCGGCGGCTTCTACATGACCGACCGCGGGGTTCGCCCGTTGGGACGCGGCGGCGCGTTCATCGCGGGCGCCGATGACCAGCACGCGGTCTGGTACAACCCCGCGGGGCTCATCCACGCCGGGCGAGGACTGCTCCTCGACGCGTCGCTGGTGAACTTCAACAACCGCTAC
>JBILLI010000090.1:0-16056 GCA_044376155.1 Polyangiales bacterium | reverse complement strand
CCCGCCTCTCCTTCGCGTGGACCTTCGCTCCGCCAGGGGTTCTCCCCCCTTCCCCCGAGGCGGGGGAAGGGCCGGGGAAGGGGGCCACGTTTCGCGAATTCGTCTCGAATTCAAGCCGTTCTCGGAGATGTGTCCCGAGGTGAACCCGAGGCGGGGGAAGGGCCGGGGCTGGGGGCCATCAGGCGCGCGACCGCGCCGCGCCGCCTCAATCGGCCGACACTAGCGCGTTGCCCCCGAGGCGCGCCGGTCGGCCGCTGCCCGTGTGCTCTTTCTCGGCGCCACATGCCGCACGTGTTGCAACCGCTTGGGACGCAGAGGCTTAGGCGACCGAACGGGCCGCGCGGGCAGCCTCCGCGTCGGCCGCGCTGCGTGACGGCAGGGCAGGCCGCACGGGCAGCGGCCGCGAGCACCGCATGGCGCTGCGACGTGGAGGACCGCGAGGAACGCGGCCGCGCGTGTCGGGAGAAGCGACGTCGTGGCGGGACTCGGGGATCTCACTCGCGGGGGACGCGGGCGGGAGGGAGGCGGGAGGGCTGATCCAGCCCACCGAAGAGGCTCAGTTCACCGTCGTGGGCGCGGGCATGGGGAGGGTGATCGAGCGCTCGACGCGCGTGCCGTCGCGGAGCTGACCGCTCACGGTCAGCGTGGTCATCGTGCCCGGGGGCGGCGGCGCGTCGGGGTCGACCATGAACACGAGGTCGCCGTAGTTCATCCCGCTCACCATGCCGTAGTCCACGGCGTCGTCGACGATGGTCGTGCGGAGGTTCTGGACCATGATGGGCTCGCTGAAGGTCACCCGCATGACGAGGGTCCACTCCGCGGGCCTCCTCGCTTCGAGCACCTGCCGCACGAGGGCGACGCGGGACCCCTCGGGCTGCCGCATGGTGAACCCTGCGGCGTTCGGCGCCGCGAACGGCGTCGGCGCGCTCGGGAACGGTGTGATCACGTGGATCTCCAGATCCAGCGCCCCCTCGAGGGCGGCGTAGTCCCACCACATGTACCCGCGGTCGCCCCAGTCTGTGCCCCAGGAGTTCAGCACCCGATACGCGCCGCGGGTGTCGTCGTAGCCGGTGATGAGCATCGCGTGGCCGCTGCAGTGCCGGGAGCCCGTGCAGCGCCCGGTGCCGCGGAAGGGGACGCTCAGGTCCGCGTGGCCGGGGCGGTACTGGATGAACCCGTCGGGGAGCTGTGCGCCCATGAGGACCGGGTTTCCCGCGGCCAGCGACTCGCGCACCCGCGCGCGCAACGCCAGGCCCGTCTCCATCACCCCGGCGTACCCGCCGATGCGGTAGCGGTGCGGCTCGCGGGCGGTGGGGGCGTCGACGCGCGCGCACACCGTGGGCATGTCTGCGCTGAGGAACGGCTCCTCGGCCCACGTCGCCGCGCCGGTGGTGGCCAGCAGGTCGAGGCCTGCGCTGACCTGCGTGCCGTCGTCGCAGGTGCCCATGCGCGCGGCGATCATGCGGGTGTACAGCCACGCGGGGGAGGCCCAGTAGGTGTCGGCGTTCAGCATCGGCGTCGCCATGGGCATGCTCGCGAGCTCGTACCTGCGACGGGTGAGCGTCGCCGCAGCGGCCACGGCGAAGGCCGCGCACGCGCCCTGCGCGCCCTGCATCCGCGGGAGAAGCATCCCCGCGGGCATGTCGTTCACCACGCGGCCGGGCTCCATCACCTGACCGTCGCGGCCCAGGTTGTTGGGGGGATTGGCGGGGTCGAGGGCGGCGAAGAGATCGGGGTCCGTGGAGGGCATCGCGCTGCGGAGGCCGCCCGACACGGTGCCCGTGTCGAGGTCGTCCCAGACGGTGATCGTTCCGTCGCCGTCGAGGTCCTCGCCCTCGCACTCGGGGTCGCCGTCGAGGTCGAGGCACTCGACGTCGTTGTCGCCGTCGGTGGAGATGCCGACGCCGGTGCGACCGTTGACCGTGATCATGCCCACGATGTGTCCGCCGTCGGGCACCGCGGCGGATGCGTCATGCAGCGCGAGGGCCCCGTCGGTGGGGGTGGCCGCGTCGGTGGGGGTGGCCGCGTCGGCCGCGGGGGAGGGGGATGGGCTCCCGCTGCAGGCCATCGCGCATGCGCAGAGCGACAAGAAGGAAAGGGGGGGACGCATCGGGGGTGGTGCTCCTGTGGGACCCGCGGGTGGGCCGCCAGGGACGATGGGTAGCGCCGTCGGTGCGCGCGGCCGATATCACGCGATATCAGCGCGCGGGGGCTCCGCGTCCCGATGTGTGCGATGCCCCGTCTCGCCCGGGGCAATGGCTTCGACGACGTCCGCTGTTTGCGTGCGAAGGTCGACGCTGTCGCGAAGGTGCGATGGAAAGACCCGGTGGCCTTGCGCTGGCGCGCGTTGCGACCGTCGGCGGTCAGTAACGCGCGGAGCCTCGCGCGGCCTCGAATTCAAGCCACGCCGGAGGCTTCACCCCGCGGAGGTACTCGGTGTGCCGCGGGCGCTTGAAGTACCGGCTCGCGGAGGCGCTCCAGCCCGTCGCCCGCACCTCGTGGAACCAGAGCGCCGGGATGTAGAGAAGCTCCCCGGGGCCGACGATGCAGACCTGCTGGCGGACGTCGGCGAAGTCCGGAAAGCGAAGGAGGTCCGGCCCGTCGACGTCATTCACGAGGGAGCGCGCGGCGTCGTCGGGGTGGGGGTAGAGCCGTGGAACCTCCGCGGGGTCGATCAGCACGAAGCGCTTCTCTCCCGCGAGCTGCGCGAAGAGGTTCTCCATGCCATCGCAGTGCAGGGGGTAGCTGTAGGAGCTCGGGCCCACGCGGAGGTAGCTGTCGTGGGTGATCCACCCGTCGAGGCCGGTGTGCGCGGCGGTGAAGAGGTCTGGGAGCGGCACCCGCGCGAAGAGGCCTTCGGAGAGGCCCGCCGAGGCCGTGAGCCGGAGGTAGAGCGCGTGCTCCGCGCACGCGTCGCGGGCGGCGAGGAATTCGCCCCAGCGCATCGTGAGGGACTCCCGCCCGAGGCTCTCGAAGCGCGTGCCGCGCCCCGTCGTGCGCCCCTCGAAGCGCGTCACCGGCAGCGGCGCATCGCCGAGCGCGGCCCCGAGGGCAGGGGCGGACCATTGCGCGGGATCCACCGGCAGGCCGGTGATCACGATCGGCGCGCGGGCGGCGAAGTGCGCGCGAAAGTCCTCCGGGCGCAGCGCATCGAGGGGGACCCGCGGGACGGAGGCTCTCGGAGCGGTCATCCCCCGCGCGTGTGCATCGCCGGTGCCGCGCGGACGTGCGCGTGGCGGCGCACGCCTGACCGCGGCCGCATGACCACGCCCGACGTGGGCAACGCGACTCGGGCGACGCACGACACGCGCGGGTTCACGCGCCTTGCCGCAGAGCGGTGGCGTGGCTCACCCCGCGGGACCCTGGGCGTGGTCGTCCGGCGGCCGGGGTGCCCCGAGGAGGGATGCCCGCGCCACGCGCACGCGGCGGTCGGAGCCGTCGTGGCTCCACCCCGGCGCGTCGAAGAGATACCGCAGTCGATCGCGCCAGCGCGTCGCGCGACGCAGGTCTCGCCAGAGCGAGGTCCACGGCGAGAGCTGCACCGCGGAGAGGCTCCCTGCGTCGACCGGCGTGAGCACGCCGTAGGTCGGCGCGTCGCCCTCGGGCGTATGGGTGCGCAGGAGGTGATCCCAGAGCAGTAGCACCTCGCCGTAGTTGCGATCGAGGTAGGGCGCCGCGGTGCCGTGGTGCACCCGATGCGCGCTCGGGGTGACCAGAAGCCGGCCGAGCCATCCGCGTCCCACGCGCGCTCCACCCGACGGGAGCAGCGCCGGCGAGACATGGGTGAGCACGCCCCAGGTGCGCGAAGCGCTCTCGATCACGAGCAACATCGCCGGGTGAAACCCCAGCAGCGGGATCCAGACGAAGAACCACGGGAGGTACACGAAGTCGAAGGCCGAACCCCGAATGGCGCTGGTCAGACGCATCTCCTCGGCGGTGTGGTGCACCGAGTGAAAGCACCAGAAGAGCCGCACCTCGTGGCCCACGCGGTGGCCGACGTAGAACGACAGGTCGTACAGCACGAAGCCGCCGATCCACGCCGCGGGGCTCAGGCCCGCGTCTGCGACTCTGTGCGCCCACGCGCGGTCGAGGACCGCCAGGTACAGCGCGAGGTTCGCGAGGTGCATGAGCCCGAAGGCGAGCCCGCCGGACGCCAGACTCGTGCGCGCCTCGCGCCGGCTCCAGCGCACCCTCGCCACCCGCAACGCGAGCGCCTCGAGCGCCATCGACGCCGCGGCGACCCCGTAGGTCATCGGGACCGCGACCGCGACCATCGCCTGGAGCCGCTCCGTGGGAGACATGACCCCGCACTTGTACCGCAGCGGGTCGAGCGTTCCACGCGCCTCCCCGGCGCGACGGCGGGCTCGTGGTCTCGCACCCCCTCGGCGCCGCGCCGCGCTGCAGCCAACGAGCCGCGCGCCTCGTTGGCACGCGCGTCGCGTCTGGCGAAACCGCCACCCTTCGCCACCCCTTCGCCACCCTCTTTCGCCACCCCCGCGCGCGAAATCCTCGGAAAATCTCGTGTGGCGCGGGGCGTGCGCTGTGCCCTCCCATGAGACCCCTCCTCGCCTCCCTGCTCCTCGTCGCCGCGGCCTGCGCGCCCGTCGACGAATCCCTCAACCCCGACCCCGCGGTGGACGCCATCGCGGGCGGCGTGCGCGACCGCGGACGGCACCCTGCCGTCGTGGCCCTGCGCCTCCGCGACGGCGGTCTGTGCACGGGCACCCTCGTGGGCCCCCGGGCGGTGCTCACCGCGCGACACTGCGTCAGCGAGACGGTCGACACCCTGCGGTGCCCGACGCGCCGCGCACAGGTGATCCGTGACCGTGATCCCCGAGACATCGAGGTGACCAACGCCGACGACGCCCGCGCATCCCCCGCCCAGGCGCGGGGCGTGGACCTGGTGCTGCTCGACGACGTCACCCTCTGCGGCGCCGACGTCGCCGTGCTGCTGCTCGACCGCGCGATCTCCGGGGTGACCCCGCTGCGCCTGGGCGCCCGCGCGGTGATGCCCGGCGACGTGGTCACCGTGGTGGGCTACGGCCGTCGCGGCGACACCCGTCGCGCGGGGGTGGGCGAGCGGTATGTGCGCGCGGCAGTGCCCGTGCGCGGGGCGAGCGTCGACGAGTTCATCACGGGAACCTCGGGCTGCCCGGGTGACAGCGGCGGCCCCGCGCTGGACCCGCGCACCTCCCTCCTCCTCGGGGTGGTCTCGCGGGGTGGGGATCGCTGCAACACCCCCGACGCCGCCCTGGTCTTCACCCGTGCCGCGGTCGCGCAGGCGCTGCTCCGCGAGGCCCGACGGCGACCCGCCTGGGGCGCGGAATGAACGGCGACGCTGTTCGGCACAACCATGCGCGGTGTGTTCCGCGTCACCGCCCGCGAGCTCGTCTTCGCTGAGGTCCCTGCGCCCGTGGCGTCTGTTGCTGCGGCCGTGGGACCTCCCCGCTGGGTGCGGGCGGCGGTGGCGCTCTCGGTGCTCACCGCGGGGCTGCTGAACCTCGCGCTGCCCGACCTCATGACCCTCAGCGGACGTCGCGGCACGGAATTCATCGCCGTGGCGCTGATCCCGCTCTTCGCGGTCTCGCTCCGGCGGGGCGTGGGCGCGTGGCTGCGTGACGACCTCCGCCCCCTGCTGGCGATCACCGCGATGCTCGCGCTGAGCCTGCTCGTCGGGGAGTTTCTCACTGACGGCGTGGTGAAGGTCTTCGTGACCCTGAGCGGCGTGGCGTGGGCCGTGGTGGTCCTCGACGAGCCGCACGCGCTCGGGCTCATCGCGCGCTGGGGCACGTGGCTCTGCCTCGTCGGTCTCGCGCTCTCGCTGGCCTCCCGCGGCGCGCTGTCTCCGCCCTCACACCTGCTCGCATTGGCCGTGCTCTACGCCCGTCTGCTGCGCGACGAGGACGCGCCCGCACCCACCCCCCGCGCGCTGGACGTGCTCGGCGACCTCGCGCTGGTGGCGATGGTCTTCCTCTCGACCTTTCGCGCAGCGACCCTGGCCGCGGCCCTCGCGCTCCTCGCGGCGTCGAGCGTGTCCCGTCGCGCGCGCTGGGTGCTGGGGCTGTGCGCCGCGCTGGCGATCCCCGCGCTGGCCCTGGCCGGCGACGCGTCGCAGGAGCCGAGCTACGCCAACGTCGTCGCGCGGGACGATTGGCAAGCGCGCTACACCGGCCTCGGCGACGACCGGCTCTCGGGCCGCGCGGACATCTGGGAGAACGTCTGGCGCGACGTCGCCGACGGCCCTGCATGGCTGCTCACCGGTCGCGGCACGGGCGACGTGGACTTCTACGTCGCGCGGGTGAACCCCACGTACAACGCCCAGCGGCGGGGGGACGAGCGCGCGGTGCACACGCACAACACCGTGCTGGAGCTGGTGCTCGGGGCGGGGGTGGGCACGCTGATCCCGCTGCTGTGGCTGGTGGCCCTCGCGGCGCGCCGGAGCCGACGGAGCTGGGTGCTCGCGGGATGCTCCGCGGGCGTGATGGTGGTGTCGCTCTCCAACGTGCCCATGATGGACTGGACGGGCGGCACGATCCTCTGCGCCGTGTGGCTCTGGGGCCTCGCGCGACCGGCGAAGGACGCGCAAGGCATTGACCCGGCGAGGGGCATTCAGCATGGTCCCGCGCCGAGGAGACCCCATGACCCACCCCGCACTGACCCAGCTCTCCCAGGACGAGAAGCTCTTTCGTGACAGCGTCGCCGAGTTCGCGAAGGCCCGCGTGGCCCCGCGGGTCGCGCACATGGACGAGAAGGGCGCCCTCGACAAGGACCTGCTCCCGCAGCTCTTCGAGCTCGGGGTGATGGGGGTGGAGATCCCCGAGGCCTACGGCGGCCCCGGGGCCAGCTTCTTCACCGCCTGCCTCGCGGTGGAGTCCTTCGCGCTGGTCGACCCCTCGGTGAGCGTGCTCGTCGACGTGCAGAACACCCTCGTGGCCAACGCGCTGCTGCGCTGGGGCACCGAGGCGCAGAAGCTCCACTACGGCCCGAAGCTCACCTCCGAGTGGGTGGGCAGCTACGCGCTCTCCGAGCCCGGCAGCGGCTCCGACGCCTTCGCTCTCGCGACCCGCGCCGAGAAGCGCGACGGCCGCTGGGTGCTCAACGGCCGCAAGCTCTGGATCACCAACGGCGCCGAGAGCAGCTTCTTCATCGTCTTCGCCAACGTCGACCCGTCGAAGGGCTACAAGGGCATCACGGCCTTCATCGTCGAGCGGGGCTACAAGGGCTTCTCCGTCGGCAAGAAGGAAGACAAGCTCGGCATCCGCGCGTCGAGCACCACCGAGCTGATCCTCGAGGACTGCGAGGTGCCCGAGGAGAACGTGCTCGGCCAGGTGGGCGTCGGCTACAAGATCGCCATCGAGACCCTCAACGAGGGCCGCATCGGCATCGGCGCGCAGATGGTGGGCACGGCCCAGGGCGCGTTCGATTTCGCGATGAAGTACATGCTCGAGCGCAAGCAGTTCGGCCAGAGCATCGCGAGCTTTCAGGGCGTGCAGTTTCAGTACGCCAACGCCGCGGTCGACATCGAGACCGCGCGGCTGATGGTCTACAACGCCGCGCGCCTCAAGGACGCGGGGCAGCCGTTCATCAAAGAGGCCGCGATGGCGAAGCTGCACGCGTCGAACGTGGCCGAGCGCGTGACGTCGCTGTGCGTGGAGTTCCTCGGCGGCGTGGGCTTCACCAAGGAGTACCCTGTGGAGAAGTTCTTCCGCGACAGCAAGATCGGCAAGATCTACGAGGGCACCTCGAACATGCAGCTCCAGACGATCGCCAAGATGCTGATGTCGGAGTACGAGAAGCGGGCCTGAGCCACCATGCGGCTGCGCGTCGAGAACCTGGGTCCCATCCGCGAGGCCGTGGTCGACCTCGACGCCCCCTTCACGGTCTTCACCGGACCCAACAACACCGGCAAGACCTGGCTCGCGAGCGCAATCTACGCCGCGATGATGCCGCAGCGCTGGGGCCTGACACACGATCCGGGCTTCGACGCCTGGTGTCGCGAGCTCCTCGACGGCGTCACCCGCGAGCGCGGCGTCGCGCTGCTCGACGAGGTGCGCGCGTATGCGCTCCACCTGCTGCGGCGCAAGCTGCCGCGCCTGCTGCTGACGCAGGACCGCGACGATCTGGTGGTCACGCTCGAAGACGCGCCCGCGGGCGATCTCGTGGCCGAGCTCTCGACCTCTGGGCTCCGCAGCAACTGGGACCTCGAGACCGCGCGGGGCGTCAAGCTGACGCTGAAGCGCCCTGTGCCTTCGCAGCTGTCTATCGTGCGGCAAGCGCTGGTCTGGGCGGCGCTGGGGCCGGCGACCCGCCTCTCCCACTTCCTGCCCGCAGAGCGCGCGGCCATCACGTTGTTCGCGCGGGAACTGAGCGCCCATCGGTCGGCGCTCGTTGATGACGCCCTCGACGCGGCGGACCCTGCGGCGCTGCTGCGAGAGCGCGCGGTGCGCTACCCGCTGGTCGTGCGCAACGCCCTCGACAACGCGAACCAGCTTGATGGTTGGCGCCACACCGTCTCGCCCCTCGCTGACCTCGCGGCGCAGTTGGAGCGAGACGTCGTCGGCGGGGTGATTCGCCTGGACGAGCAGGGCGAGCTGCACTTCGGCGCGGGCGGCTTCGAGGTGCCCATCCATGCCAGCGCGTCGGTGGTGAAGTCCCTGGCGTCGCTGGTGTTCTACCTTCGGCATCAGGCCCAGCCGGGACAGTTGCTGATCATCGACGAGCCCGAGCTCAACCTGCACCCCGACAACCACCGCCGGGTCGCCCGCGTGCTCGCGAAGGCCGTGAATCGTGGGCTCCGCGTGATCATCAGCACCCACTCGGACTACATCGTGCGCGAGCTCTCCAACCTCGTCGTGTTGGGCGCGGCCGGCGCACGGGCAGACGCGGTGGTGCGCGAGCTCGGTCACGACCGCGAGTGGCTGCTGCGACCCGAGCAGATCAACGTCCTGCTGTTTCGGGGCGGCGGCGTCGAGCGGGTGCCCGTCTCCGACGCGGGCTTCGAGGTGCAGACCATCGAGGACGAGATCCGGCGGCTGGACGGCGAGACCCAGCGGATCCTCCTCGGGGTGGAGTGAGCGCGTGGACGCCGGGGACTTCGTCGACGCGCTCCGCACGGTGGTCCGCCCGCGGTTGATCGTCGAGCCAGATTCCGCGTCCACGCTGCGCCTGGCCGAGGCCGACGCCTCTGCGACCCGCACCGAGACGCGCGTCACTGTCAACGTAGACCGGGCCCTCACGCTGCGCCCCGACGCGTGCGTCGACGGAGGGGGACGGGCCGCCGACGACTGTCTTTTCCCCCTGCTGACCGACCTCGCGGGCCTTCGCGTCTGCTGTGACTACGCCGTGTTCGCGGCGCACGCCGGGGTCTTGTACCTGCTGCTCATCGAGCTGAAGAGTGCACATGCCAGCGGCGCGCGTCGGCAGATCGAGAGCGCGTCGGTGCTGCTGCACGGGCTCGTGGGCTCGGCGGCGCTCCACGCGAACGTGCCGCCGCCGACCGTCGAGTCGCGCGGGATCATCCTCTCAGAGACCGCGAAGCACCCCAAGGCGAACCGCGGCAGGCTGCTCTACGGCGAGCGTTCACCGCGCTTCCCGAGGATTCCCGTGGCGCTCATGCCCGCGCGAGACGCCTACACGCTGCGATACCTGTGCGCGTAGGCGTCGATCAGCCCAGCGCCTCCTTCAGGCGCTCGCGCAGGGCGCCGTAGCGCTCCTTCTGCTTCGTGTCTGACACCGCCAGCTTCAGCGCGCGCTCGTTGCCCACGATGACCACCAGCCGCTTCGCGCGGGTGATGGCCGTGTAGATCAGCGCGCGGTTCAGCAGCACGTAGTGGCTGGTGTGCAGCCCGATGACCACGGCGTCGTACTCGCTGCCCTGGGACTTGTGCACCGTCGCGGCGTAGGCCAGCGAGAGGTTGTCCACCGCCGCGCCCGTGTAGACCACCTCGCGGCCGTCGATGAGCGCGGTGATCGTCTTCTCGTCGACGCGCAGCACGGTGCCCACGTCGCCGTTCCACACGTCGAGGTCGTAGTCGTTCTTGTGCTGCATCACCTTGTCGCCCACGGCGACGCCGCGTCGACCGCGCTCGCCGTCGGGGTTCAGCGCGGCCTGCAGCGCGAGGTTCAGCGCCTGCGCGCCGAGCGGACCGCGGTGCGTGGGCACCAGCACCTGCACGTCGCGCACGGGGTCGAGACCGAAGGTCCCCGGGATGCGCTTCGCCACGCTCTCGACCAGCAACCGCGCGGCCTTCTCGCCGTCTTCGCACTTCACCAGAAAGAGCTCGCCCGCGGGCGGACGCGGGCCCGTGGGAGAGACCGTGCGCGCGGGGGACGACACCGGCGCGTCGCCGCGCAGCACCGCGTAGGCGCCCCGCACGATCGCGCTGGCGCTCGCCTGGCGGAACACCTCCGTGAGCCGCACCGCGCGCACCCCGCGGGTCGCGAGCAGGTCGGCGAGCACGGTGCCCGGACCCACCGGCGGGAGCTGATCGACGTCGCCCACGAAGACCAGCCGCGCGCCGGGGCGCACCGCCGAGACCAGCGCGGCCGCGAGCTGCACGTCGATCATCGACGCCTCGTCGACGAGCACCACGTCGGCGTCGAGGGGCGAGAGGCGGTTGCGCGAGAAGCGCCCGAGACGCGGGGTCCACTCCAGCAGTCGGTGCAGGGTTGACGCGGGGCGCTGCGTGGCCTCCGAGAGTCGTTTGGCCGCGCGTCCCGTGGGCGCGGCGAGCAGGACCTTCGCGCCCGCGGCGGCGTGCAGGGTGACCAGCGCGCGCGTCGCCGTGGTCTTGCCCGTGCCCGGACCGCCCGTGAGCACCAGCAGCCCC
Source organism: Polyangiales bacterium (assembly GCA_044376155.1). GTDB lineage: Bacteria > Myxococcota_A > Polyangia > Polyangiales > JAWKRB01. The sequence continues at coordinate 5,227 of JBILLI010000090.1, read as the reverse complement.
GAGGTGCGCGTGGCGTCGACGGCCTCGCGCTGCTTCGCGTTCAACGGCGCGAGGGCGTCTCGCACCATCGCGAGGTCCATCACCGCGGCGTCGATGGGCGCCACCGGGGCGCGCACGAAGCGCGCGAGGTCACCCGCGAGGTGGGTCTCGGCGTCGAGCAGCGGCGGGGGATAGACCAGGCCCCGGTCGAGGGTGACGGTGCCCGCGCGGGTGAGCCGGTCGAGGGTCTCGCGCATCGCCGACGAGGGGATCTCGAACTCCTGCGCGAGCGCGGCGAGGTGGTCGGGCGGCAGGGCGACGTGGCCCTCTTCGACGGACTGAAGCAACAGAAAGAGCGCGGCCCCGGCGATGCGTCGGGGATCGTCGCGGGAGATCCCGACGCCCTTCGCGATGGCGTCGGCGGTGAGGAACGCGATGCCCGGAACCTCCTCCGCGAGGCGGTACGGATTGCCCTGCACCACCGCCGCGGTCTCGGCGCCGAAGCGCTCCCACACCCGCCGCGCCAGCGCCGGACCGATGCCCAGCCCCTGCAGAAACGCCTTCGTCTCGGCCTCCGCGCGGCGCGCCCGAAACGCCTCTTGAATGCTCCGCGCGCGCTTCTCGCCGATGCCCTCGACCTCCGAGAGACGCTCGGGGTGGTCGGCGATGACGTCGAGGGTCGACGGGCCGAAGCGAACCACGATGCGCTTCGCGAGACCCGCGCCGATGGCGGGCACGAAGCCCGACCCCAGCAGGCGCTCGATGCCCGCCTCGGTCGTGGGCATCTCGGGCACCACCGCGTTCGCGCGGAGCTGCCGCCCATGGGACCCGTGCTGCTCCCACTTCCCGTTGACCCGCACGGGCTCGCCCGCGGAGAGGTCTCCCAGCGGTCCCACCACCGTGGCCTCGTCGCCGTTGATCAGCGTGAGGCGGACCACCGAGAAGCTCTGGTCCTCCTTGCGGTAGACCACGCCCCGCACGACCCCGCGGAGCACCACCTCGCCCTCGGGCGGAGGCGGCGGGGCGAAGAGCGTGGGAGATTCCTCCGGGCGGGCCACGGAGACACTCTCTCCCACGTTCGCCCGCCGCGCGAAAGGAAGCGCCGCGCCGACGCCTGACGTTTTCTGTCAGTTGCTCCCGCAGACGCCCCGGGCGCAGTAGCGCACGCCGTTGGTGCCGCGGGGGCACGAGACCGCGCAGGCGCCGCAGTGGTCCGGGTCGTTGCGCAGGTCCACGCAGACCCCGGCGCAGTCGGTGAGCGCGCCCGCGCAGCTCGCGCGGCAGCGGCCCGCGTCGCAGACCTCGCCCTCGCCGCAGGTGTATCCGCACGCCCCGCAGTTGCCGCGGTCGCTCTGGATGTCCCGGCAGACCCCGCCGCAGTTGGTGAGCTCCCACGAGCAGCGCACCTCGCAGCGGCCCATCGAGCACACCTGCCCGTCGCGGCACTTGTTGCCGCAGGCGCCGCAGTGCAGTCGGTCGGTCTGCGTGTCACGGCACACGCCCCCGCACGCGGTGGTGCCGCCGCCGCAGTTGAGCGTGCAGCGCCCCACGGCGCAGACCTCGCCCGCGGCGCAGGCGCGCCCGCAGGCGCCGCAGTTCATCCGGTCGGTGGCGGTGTCGCGGCAGACGCCGTCGCAGTTCGTGCTGCCCGCGGCGCAGCTCGGGGCGCAGACCCCCGCGGCGCAGACCTCGCCCGCGGCGCAGGCGTTGCCACACGCGCCGCAGTGCGCGCGGTCGGTCTGGGGGTCTCGGCACACGCCGTCGCACTCGTTGGTGCCGCCGCCGCAGCTCACCCGGCACACGCCGCGGGCGCACACCTCGCCGTCGGCGCAGGGGGTCGCGCAGGCGCCGCAGTGCGCGCGGTCGCTCTCGAGGTCGCGGCACACGCCGCCGCAGAGCGAGAGCCCTGCCCCGCAGCGCGGGATGCACGACCCCTCCTCGCAGGCCTCGCCCGGGGAGCACTGCACCCCGCACGCGCCGCAGCTCGCGGGGTCGTGGGCGAGGTCGCGGCAGCGGCCGCCGCAGTTCGTGGTGCCGCCCACGCATCGCAGGGCGCACGCACCCCGCTCACACACCAGACCCTCGTCGCACGCGAGGCCGCAGGCGCCGCAGTGCGCGCGGTCGGACGTCAGGTCCCGGCACCCGCCCTCGCACGCGGCGGTGCCTGGCGCGCAGCTCGCGGCGCAGCGTCCCTGGTCACACACCTCGCCGTCGCCGCACCGCACGCCGCACGCGCCGCAGTGGCGGCGGTCGTGGGCGACGTCGGCACAGGTCACGCCGCCGTCGTCGCCGCAGACGGTGAGCGCGCCGCAGCGGCTGACGCAGGCGCCCGCCTCGCAGCGCTGATCGACGCCGCAGGTGACGCCGCACGCGCCGCAGTTCGCGGGGTCGTGGCGGGTGTCGACGCAGGCCTCGGCGCAGCGCGAGAGCTCGCCCTCACACGGCACGGTGGCGCGCTGCGCGGACCGCTCGGGCGCGCCCGACTGCACGGCGGTGCACGCGGAGAGGAGGGCGGCGCCGAGGAGCGCGACGGTGGGGCGTGACGGGGGGAAGGCGCGCATCGCGAGGACCTCTTGTTCGTTCGGGGGAACGACACGCAGATCGTCGGGCGGCCCCGCGAACTTGAGGCCCGCGCGCGGTCACATCACCGCGACCCACGCGTGGGCGACGAGCCCCAGCAGCGCGAGCGACGACAGGAAGAACAGCGAGAAGCGCACCTCGATCTTGTTCCACGTGGCCTGCACGAGGCTGTGCGCCACGCGCAGACCGACGTAGGCCCAGGCCAGCGTCGCCGCGCCCGCGGACGCGCGCCCCGAGGCCGCCAGCGCGAGGGCGGTGGCGTAGAACAGCGTCGGCTGCTCCATCAGGTGGTTGTAGTTGTCGGCCTTCCACCGCACCTCGGCGGGCAGCGTGCTCATCTGCTCGCCCCGCGGCGCGAAGGGGTCGAGCTTCATCCGCGCGCGAAAGATGGCGGGGATGCGGGTGATGTACATCCACGTCCACATCACCATCGACCAGGCGACGAGGGCGACGACGGGCTGCAGCAGGGGGCTTCGCATGGCCGCGACGCTCTCACGCGTCACGCGCGACGTCACATGGTCGCGTAGCCCAGCGCCACCGAGGCGGTCCACCCCAGGGCGCCGCTGCCGGGCTCGAGGCCCAGGGCGCCCGAGAGGTCCACGCGAAAGCCTTGCATGCGACCGTTGAGCGGGTTGCGCGAGCCGAGGTTGAAGCCCACCACCGCGGGCACCGCGATGGCGCCCCAGCTGCTGCGAAACGCGGCGATGCCACCGCAGCACGTGTCGACCGACTGGCTGAAGCCCGACGAGATCCCCGTCCAGCCCAGACCGGTGCCGAGCGAGAGCCACTCCAGCGGCGAGTACTCCGCGATGCCGAAGACCGAGGCGTGGTTCATCACGATGAGCGACGACGCCGAGGCGCGGGCGAAGAGGGCGACGTGGCGGTTCATCTGCACGCCGAGGTCGAGGGTGAGACCCGGCGCGAAGACGCCCGCGTTCACGCCGTGCCCGTGGTCGTTCGAGAGGCCCACGGTGAGGTTGCCCGCGATGCCGAAGCGCAGGCGCGAGGCGTCGATCGGCGAGGTCACGGCGAGGTCCGACGGGGACGCGGTCTCGGGCGCGGGCGGAGGCGGGAGCAGCACCACCGTCGGCGCCGCCCAGGGCGCGACGATGATCGTCTGCGCGGCGGCGGTGAGCGGCGCCGAGAGCAGCGCGAGGCAGAGAATCGCGAGGCGCGTCTTGTTCATGCGAGGGACCAGAGCAGCCCGCGTGCCGCGCGAGAACGCACGAATTCTCGCAGATCGCGCGCCCCCTCGACGCGTGCGAGGCGCGCACACCGTGACCGCGCGGCACACCGCGGTTCGACGCGGGCCCCTCGATGCTGTACCACTCCGCGCCCTCGCATGAACTTCGACGAACTCTCGCTCCCCCTCCCGCTGCTGCGCGCCGTGCAGCACGCGGGCTACACCTCGCCCACCCCCATCCAGGAGCAGGCCATTCCGCTCGCGCTGACCGGGCGCGACCTGCTCGGATGCGCGCAGACCGGCACCGGCAAGACCGCCGCCTTCGCGCTCCCGACGCTCGCGCGCATCACGGCGAAGGCCGAGGCGCCGAAGCCCGGGCGACGTCCGACGAAGGTGCTGGTGCTCACGCCCACGCGAGAGCTGGCGGCGCAGGTGGGCGAGACCTTTCGCGACCTCGGGCGCGAGCTGCCGCTGCGCCACGCGGTGATCTTCGGCGGCGTGGGCTACGAGCAGCAGGAGCGCGCGCTGCGCGACGGCGTCGACGTGCTCGTGGCCACCCCGGGGCGGCTCCTCGACCTGCTCTCGCGCGGCACGGCGACGCTCGGTCAGGTCGAGGTGCTGATCCTCGACGAGGCCGACCAGATGCTCGACATGGGCTTCATCCATGACGTGCGGCGCATCGTGGCGAAGGTGCCGCGGGAGCGTCAGACGATGATGTTCTCGGCGACGATGCCGCCCGAGATCCGCGCGCTGGCGAGCGAGTGGCTGAAGAGCCCCGCGGAGGTCAGCGTGGCGCCGCCCGCGACCACCGTGGAGCGCATCACGCAGAAGCTCTACTACGTCGAGACCGACGGCAAGCGCGCGCTGATGGAGCACCTGCTGGGCGACCCCTCGGTGTCGCGCGTGCTGGTGTTCTCGCGCACGAAGCACGGCGCCAACCGCATCGCGAAGTGGCTCGACGACGCCGGCATTCGCGCCGAGCCCATTCACGGCAACAAGTCTCAGAACGCGCGCACCCGCGCGCTGGAGGGCTTCAAGCGGGGCGAGACCCGGGTGCTGGTGGCCACCGACATCGCGGCGCGCGGGCTCGACATCGACGACGTCACCCACGTGCTGAACTTCGACCTGCCCAACGTGCCCGAGACCTACGTGCACCGCATCGGCCGCACGGCCCGCGCGGGCGCCGATGGCATCGCGTGGTCGTTCTGCAACGCCGAGGAGCGCTCGTACCTCCGTGACATCGAGCGGATCACCCGCCAGCGCATCCCGGTGGTCGACGAGCACCCCCAGCGCTCCAGCGTGCCGAGCAACGCGCCGATCCAGCCCCCGCCGCCCATGTCGCACGGGCGCAACCAGGGGCGCTCCCAGGGCCATCCCCGCCCGCAGGGGCAGGGCCGTCCGCAGGGTCAGGCGCCCGGTCGCGCGCAGCCCGCCCGCGGCGCGTCGGGCGGTTCAGGCGCGCGTCCGCCCGCGCCCCGGCCCCAG
>JBILLI010000630.1:0-4571 GCA_044376155.1 Polyangiales bacterium | reverse complement strand
CGCGGCCCTGGCCCGCGCCCAGCGCCCCGTGGCCGACCCCGCGGTGGCGCCCTCGCCGCTGGTCACCGTCTACGGCGGCGCCCCCGTCGGCACCTCCGCGGTCGACACCTTCGCCACCAGCGCGGGGCGTCTGCTCTTCCCCGTCGCGGGCCGCGCCGAGGTCCGTCGGGCGTGGCGCGACGGCGCCGATGGTCCCGGGGTCGAGATCTCCGCGCCCGTGGGCACCCCCGTGCGCGCGGTCTTCGGCGGCCGCGTGGCCTTCGCGGATCGCTACGGCTCCTATGGGCTTATCGTGATCGTTGATCACGGCGACCACTACTACTCCGTGAGCGCCTCCCTCGGCCGCGCGGCGGTGCAGGTGGGGCAGGAGCTCGACGCCGGCGCGGTGCTCGGGTTCGTGGGCGACGAGAGCGGCCGCGCGGGGCTCTTCTTCGAGGTGCGCCATCAGGGCGCGACGCTCGACCCCGTGCCCTGGCTCGGGCTCTGATCGTCCGCGCGCAGCGGGCCGCGCAGCATCCCGTGGGCGCAGCGCGCCAGCAGGGCCTCGGCGTCGGTCGCGCCCGCGAGCCGCACCACCGGGGCCTCTCGCGCGGGCACCAGCGCCGCCGCCTCGCCGTCGAGCGTGAGCACCCAGCGCCGCGTCGGGGCCTCGCCCGCGAGCGCCAGGGCGACCTCTCGATCACCGCGTCGCGCGCAGCGCGTGACCGCCCCGCCGTGCGCCACCACCTCGCGGCGCAGCGCGACCAGCCGCCAACCCTCTCCCTCGGGCACGACCGCCAGCGCCTCGCCGCGCGACGCCAGCGCCGAGAGCGCCGCCCGCTCGCCGCGCAGGGCGACCGACTGCAACGTGAGCCCCGGCGCCAGGGTCACGGCCTCGACCTCGCCGCGCACGCCCTCGGCGGGCAGCAGGGCGCTGAGGTCGCGCGACTCGTCCACCGCGAGGCCGCGCATCCACGCCGTCTCGCGCAGCGCCCGCGCCGCCTGGGGTGACACCGCGCGGGGGAGGCGCAGCGAGAGCGAGCCCGTGGCGGCGGTGACGTCGGCGCGGGTCACGCCCAGCGAGGCGAGCCGCGCGGTGGCCACGTCGAGCGCGTGCGCGGGGTCTTCGTCGGGGTCGAGGCGCAGCGTGAGCTCGCTCTCGGTGGTGCGATCCCCTTGCGCCGCAGGGTGTTGCGACGACGCGCAGGCGACCGCGAGGACACTCCACGCGAGGGCCCTCACGCGCTCACTCCGTCTCGCCCTCTCGGTCGGGCGGCACCTCGGAGGGGGAGCGGCGGCGGAGCATGACCCGCGACACGCGGCGACGACGCACGGTCTCGACGCGCACGTCCCACTCGCCGATGCGCACGGCGTCGCCCGCGCGGGCGAGGCGGCCGAGGGACTCGAGCACGGCGCCGCCCACGGTGTCGGCGTCCATGGAGGGGAGGTCCACGCCCGCGGCGCGGAGGTCGTGGAGGGTGATGAGCCCGTCGGCGGTCCATGCGCCGTCGGCGCGCTGGCTCACCGCGGGGGCCTCGTCGTCGTGCTCGTCGCGAATCTCGCCCACGATCTCTTCGAGCACGTCTTCGAGCGTGGCGATGCCGCTGGTGCCGCCGTACTCGTCGACGACCACCGCGAGGGGCACCTGCCGACGCTGCATGTCGCGCATGAGGTCGAAGAGCCCCAGGGTCTCGGGCGCCAGCATGGCCTCGCGCATCACCTCGCGCAGGCTGGTGGGCGGGCGCTCGGAGAGCAGCAGGTCCTTCACGTTCACGTAGCCCAGCACCTTGTCGAGGTCGTTGCCCTCCACGAGGGGGTAGCGGGTGAAGCCCAGCGACCGCGCGCGCGCGATGGCCTCTTCGACCGAGAGCGAGGCCGAGAGGGAGGACACGTCCATGCGAGGCACCATCACCTGCCGCACGGTGCGCTCGTTGAACTGCATCACGCGCTCCAGGAGCTGGCGCTTGGGCTTCGAGAGCCGCCCCTTGGCGTAGGCCTGGGTGAGGATCCCGAGGATCTCCTCCTCCGAGAGCGCGCCTTCGATGTCGGTGATGGACCCGCGGCCCATCGCGCGGAGCAGCAGCGACGACGCCGCGTTGAGGGCCACCAACGCGGGGTAGGTGAGGAAATGAAAGGCCTTCAGCGGCCGCCCCACGGCCAGCGCCACGCCCTCGGCCGACTGGATCGCGAGGAGCTTGGGCAGCAGCTCGCCGAAGAGGATGTGCAGCGCGGTGAGCACCGTGAAGCCCACCGCGACGGCGACCGAGTGGATCGTGGGGGTGACGGGCATCCCGGCCTTGATCGCGAGCCCTTCGAGCAGGTGCGCGATGGCGGGCTCGCCGACCCAGCCGAGGCCCAGCGAGGCGAGGGTGATCCCGAGCTGCGTGGCGCTGAGGTAGCGGTCGAGCTGCGCGGCGATGCCGACGACGGTGACGGCCGCGGCGTCGGAGCGGCGCGCCAGGCGGTCGAGCTGCGTCGCCCGGAGCTTCACCAGGGCGAACTCCGCGGCCACGAAGAAGCCGTTGAGGACGACGAAGCTGAAGGTGAGGAGGAGGGCGATCACGGTGCGGCGGGGGTGCGCCTCAGCCCGCACGCGCGGCGGGGCCGCGCAGACGAAGGAGACGGTGGGTCAGGGACCACGATCCTACGCCGAGGCGGGGCGCGTCGAGGGGGCCGCGGCGCCGCCGGGCTCGGGGAAGAGCACCTTCATCGCCGCCTGCAGGCGCTCCCAGCCGAGCTCCTCGGCCGCGGGGCGGTGGAACAGGCGCACCACGCGGCGCATGTCTTCGACCACCATGCGGCCGATGTTGAGCTCGCGCTCGATCTCGCGCTCCACGAACGACTCCCACGAGCCGTAGCCCTTCGCCTCGATGAGCTCGGGCGACGACAGCTCCGTGAGGATCAAGCCCATCTCGAAGAACTGCCGGTTCAGGTTGCGCTTGAGCGCGCGCAGCTTGCCGAGCTCGTTCATCACCTTCACCAGCCGGACCTTGAGGCCCTCGGCGCCGTCGGGCTGCCGCGCGGGGGCGTGCAGCGAGCCCGGCGCGGTCTGCTTCGGCGGCGGCAGCGGGGCGCCCGGCGCGTGCGGCGGGGGGCGCTTCGCGAGGCGGCGCGGGAGCATCGGGGGCGCGCCGCGCTTCACCTTCTTCTTCTTGATCAGCCCGTCGGCCGCGGGGGCGGCGTCGACGGCCACGGGCGCCGGCGGGGCCGGGGCCTCGGGGGCCTTCGCCGCGGGCTTCTTCGCGGGTGCCGCGGGCTTCTTCGCGGGCGCCGCGGGCTTCTTTGCGGCGGGCTTCTTCGCGGGCGCCGCGGGCTTCTTCGCGGGCGCCGCGGGCTTCTTTGCGGGCGCCGCCGGCTTCTTCGCCGTCGGCTTCTTCGCCGCGGGCTTGCTCGACGCCTTTGACCCCTTGGACCCCTTCGCCTTCGCCATGGAACACTCCGAACCGCATGCCTCCCTTTGGGGGAGCGCTGCGTTCAACACTGCAAGGTACCCGTCGTTCGCGGCACCACTAGCACCCTCCAGGGAGGCGCGTCCACCTTCCCGCGTCGTCGTCAAGGGGATCGTGTGATTTTTTCTCCCGGCTTCGGGAGCTCCCGTTGCCCCGCGGTGCGCGCCCGTGGGAGCGTTCGTCCCGGATGAACCCCGTGCCCGTGGCGATGCTGCTGCCGCAGACCGAGGCCGAGGGGCCGGGCGTGCGCATGGCGGTGTGGGTGCAGGGCTGCCCCCTGCGGTGCCCCGGGTGCTGCAACCCCGAGATGCTCCCCTTCGACCGCGCCGAGGGGGTCTCGCCGCGCACGGTTGAATCGCTGCTCGAAGCGCTCGACGGCTCCCCGGCCGAGGGCATCTCGCTGCTCGGGGGAGAGCCCTTCGCCCACGCCGCGGCGCTCGCCCCGCTGGCCGAGGGCGCCCGCGCCCGGGGGCGATCGGTGATGGTCTTCTCGGGGTACACCCTCGCCGAACTGCGGGCCTCGGGGGATCCCGACGTCGCGCGGCTCCTCGCGTGCACCGACCTGCTGGTCGATGGTCCCTACGAGGCGACCCGACGGTCGACCCGCCGCCGTTGGATCGGGTCCGAGAACCAGGAGATGCACTTTCTCACCGACCGATATCACCCCGACGACCCGCGCTTTGCCGGGGAGAACCACGTCGAGCTGCGGCTGCGCGGGGGGGTGGTCACCGTGAGCGGCTGGCCCACGCTGGGCGCGCGTCGCCTGCTGCGCGGCGGGTCATAGGTGCGGCTGGAGCCCGACGAAGGGCGCTGCCTGCTCGCGCTCGACGCGCTGCTGGGGACGTCGCCCTTGCCCGAGCGCTTCGCGGCGATGGGCACGGAGGCACGGAGCTCCAGGGTGCTGCAGGTGGGGGCGGCGCGCATGGCCCGGGCGTCGCTGCGCTGGATGGTCCACGGCGGTGGTTGGCGCGAGCGCGCGCTGCTGCGCGGCGGTCGACGGGCCCGCGGGCGGGTGTGGGACGCGTCGCTCACGGGAGACTTCGCGCTGCGCTTCACCCGCGCGAGCCTCGACCTCTGGACTCATTGCATGGAGGTGATCCCCGCGCTGCGCGACGAGGACGACGCCGACGCTCGCCGATCGCT